>JAMOVB010000179.1 GCA_027061705.1 Desulfurococcales archaeon | reverse complement strand
CCCGACGCGCCGACGTACATTCAGGCAAGCGGGAGGACCTCTAGGCTCTTCCTTGGAGGCATAAGCAAGGGGCTTTCTGTGGTTGTGGTTGATGATGAGCGCCTAATCCAGGGCCTAGCCCGCAGGCTGAGGTGGATGATAGATGACTTCGAGTTTAAGGATCTTAGGAGCGTTGATTTGAGAGAAGTGATTAGCGAAATCGATAGGGATAGGGAGTTAATAAGGAGGATTAAGGCAGGCACCATACCCCGAGAGGTGCTGGAGGGTGAGGGACCCCTCAAGCTCAAGACAGCGCTGCTGGTTGTGGAGTCCCCCAATAAGGCGAGAACCATTGCTAGGTTCTTCGGCAGGCCCAGCATGCGTGAGTACGGCAGGCTTAGGGTTTACGAGGCAAACCTAGGTAACTACACGCTCCTAATAACCGCTAGCGGTGGCCACATCTACGACCTAGTCACTAGCATTGAGGATGTTGAGAACGTGTATGGGATAGCGTGTAGGCGCGGTGACGGGCGCCCACCCTTCGTACCCATATACACGACGTTGAAGAAGTGCCTTAAGTGCGGCAAGCAGTTCGTTATCGAGCCGCGTGAGGGTGAGGTGCTTAAATGCCCGTTCTGCGGGGAGAGCGTGCTGATAACTGATAGCGCCTCAGTCGTCGAGGCTGTGAGGGATGTAGCGCTTGAGGTCGATGAAGTCTTAATAGGCACCGATCCCGACACTGAGGGTGAGAAGATAGCTTTCGACATAGAGAACATAGTCAGGCCGATAAACCCGAACATACGGAGGGTAGAGTTCCACGAGGTGACGAGGCGCGCAATAATAAACGCCGTTATGAACCCACGCTCCGTGAACCTAAACCTAGTTAAGGCCCAACTAATTAGAAGAATAGAGGACAGGTGGATAGGGTTCTCACTCTCCAGCAAGCTTCAGAGGGATTTCTGGAGGCTCTTCTGCGAGAAGATTAGGAGGCTTGCTGAGGAGAGGCGCGAGTACAATAGAAGGAAGGGAATTGAGGATGTTGATAGGGGCGTGCTGTACTACGATAGGTTGTGCAGGGAGCGTAGGGAGGAGAACAGAAACCTGAGTGCGGGCAGGGTTCAGACTCCAGTGCTTGGTTGGATTATAGAGGCGTATGAGAGGCACATTAAGTCGAAGACACTCTTCATAATACTCGACCTAGACGGGCTGAGGGTTGAGATCCCCATACCGCACGAGCTTAGGCGGGAGTTAAGCAAGAACTCCATAACGTCGGTTAAGGTTAGGGTCACGCGCGAGTCTGCCGAGGAGGTTGAGCTGAAGCCCCTGCCCCCCTACACAACTGACACAGCTCTCTACGACATATCGTCTAAGTACGGAATACCGGCTCCGAGGGCAATGCAGATACTGCAGGACCTATTCGAGCTCGGCTTCATAACCTACCACAGAACCGACAGCACTAGGGTTTCGGATGTAGGCATAGGCGTGGCTAGGGAGTACATGCGGGAAAAGCTCGGCGACGAGTTCGAAAAGTACTTCCAGCCACGAACCTGGGGTGAGGGCGGGGCACACGAATGTATAAGGCCCACGAGACCCATGGACGTGGATACTCTGAGAAATCTCATCAACGAAGGCGTTATAGAGCCTGTGAGGAGACTTACCAGAGCACACTACCTCGTGTATGACCTCATATTCAGGAGGTTCATGGCGTCGCAGGCAAAGCCCGCTAAGGTCAGGAGGGTTAAGATACGCCTAGAAATCAGCGCCGCTAACAGGAAGGGAAGGGAGGTCGGCCTGCCTCCGATGGAGCTCGAAATATATACCGAAGTGCTCTTCGACGGGTTCTCGAGGTTCTACAGGTACTTTAGCGTGAAGCCCGAGCCCAGCGAAGGTATTAGGGTGTTTGGTGAGGGTGAGTTTAAGACCAAGGAATGGTATAGGGAGCCCTTACACACGCAGGCATCGCTGGTTAAGATGATGAAGGAGCGCGAGATAGGGAGGCCAAGTACCTACGCTAAGATAATAAACACGTTATTCGAGAGAGGTTACGTAGCGTACGCTAACCTGGGAGGACCGGAGGGAGGAGGGAGAAGCAGGGGGATAGTCCCACTGAGACTGGGCATTGAGGTGTATAAGTACCTGCAGGAGAGATATAGTGACTTAGTGAGCGAGAGCACGACGAGAAAGCTTGAGCGGGAGATGAGGAATATTGAGGAGGGCAAGACGCGCTACGAGACGCTCCTCAACAGGATCTTTGAGGAGCTAATGCAGTTTAACCTGATTCCGGGTGGGTGTAAGTGAGTGGTGGGGAGAACTTGAGTAGGGTTGCCCTAGCAGTAGCTAGGCTTAACCTGGATCTAAGCACACGTGAATTCATCAAGAAGACGGATGAGGTTATGCAGCAGCTGAGTCCCCACGTCTCGGCAATGATACTCTCGCCACCTATTATGCCGCTTTACGAAGCCCTCACCGGGAGGCGGAGGTACGGTAGCTATAGAAGTAATTTGAAGACCTTAATAACTAGGTTGCTTGGGATTTCGAGAAGACGCCGTATGACGTTAGTGCTGACGCCAGTGTTGCGTAGGGCGGGGAACAAGCTTTATTTAGGGAATGTGCTCCTACCCAGTATGGGGCCGCCGATATTTAAAGGCAAGAACGTCATACCGGTTTCCGAGAGGGTTTCAGGTAGCTCGAACCTTGAGATGATAACTATAGATAATGTCAACATATGCTTCGCCATACTGAATGACCTAGACGTGCCAGAAGTCATAAGGGCTTACACGTACTTAGGTAGCGATGCGGTAGTTGCCGTTTCGCCCCCCGTAATTTCGCGCAGGAAGCCGACAATGACGCTTATGGTGGCTGCAACGAGGGCTAAGGAGAACCGCATACCTGTAATAGGTTTAGGAGGGTATGCGGAGGAGGGAAGTATTCAACAACCAACGTTCATAGTTAGGAAGGATGGGGTCATAGCTGAGGTGGCTGAGGGAGCCGAGCCCGACATATTCGAGGTCGAGATACCGTCCTCAGGCAGGAGGCCCAAGCCCGAGCTTGCTAAGAAGTACATCAAGCTAATAAAGGAGCATCTTGTGAAGGACGACGAGATAGTCAAGCAGATGATGCTGTAGCGGGGACATATTATTAAAACCGAGCGCGCCAATGAAACGGTGCGGCGTAATGGCGGGAGGGGATGAGCAGGGCAGGAAGGCCGTTAAGATAAGGCTGAAAAGCGTCCGCGACCTAGTAAGGCTTGCGGCCTCAAGCATAGCCTTAGGTCAGCCCACATACATCCTAAGATACGAGGTCAACGGCAAGATAGTCTACGGAGTCATGGCTGTTTTCAGAGACTTCTATAAACTCTACGGCATACCCCTACTCTACTATGTAGAGGGGGCTGATGAGGTGCCCGAGGACGCTAACTACGCGTTACTCCGAAGCAACGACGTTGAGGAGCGCATAGAGTTTTCCAAAGGGGCTAAAGCAGGGTACGTGATAATACCTATAATCAACGTAACGGAGCCTCCTGAATTCCTGCTGTAGCGTGGTCGGTAGGCTAAGGAGTTAAATCTTAAAAATCCCCTCACGCCAATTTTACGGGATGGGCCCGTAGCTCAGCTAGGTAGAGCGGCGGACCCAGCTGGGTAGGCCGAGGCTCTTAACCCGTAGGTCCCGGGTTCAAATCCCGGCGGGCCCGCCACACCCACCGTACCCTACCCTTAGGCTGGCTGGGTCCGTAACCTTAATGCCAGGAACTTAATACTATATAGTGGATGACGTCAGATCGCCGGCTGATACGTGATGAAGGCTCGTGTTACCGACACCCTTAAGAAACAGTTTATAGCTACGCCCTTAATCCAGGGAGGTAGTACCGTGTTTAAATGTCTGACCCCCTGTATTATTAGGCTATCAGTATTTCTCCCCTCTAAAGCCAAGTCTTTAGGGAGGGGGTATGGTCAGAGACTACGTTAGATTAGCGACAGCGTATCACATGCTCTCACCTGCTAAGGTAGCCGTTCTGAAAGATCTTGGCGACGTACGCACCGCAAACGGGTGGGAGGAGTTCCGCCGCGGTGATGAGGCGAACCTACCTTACTGGATGGCGCTGGGGCTAATGCGTGAGGGGTATGTAGAGCTTCGAGAGTCAAGCGTGAGTGAGGCTGACGTGGGGCGTAACCTGCTTGTGGAGAGGAGTCTAAGGGGGAGGGACTTTAGTAACGTTAAAGAGAGATTCTACGTCGAGGTTAGGGAGCTAATCAAGAAGCTGGAGGAAGAGGGCACCCCCCAGAGCTACTTGCGCGCATCCAAGCTTCGGTCAAGCCTAGTTGATTTTGTGAGGATACGGCTAAGGAAGATGATTAACGCAGCCTTCCTAAGCTCTAAGCCGGAAGAGATGGTTGAGAGGCTACTTCCGGATGAGAGGCCGTTGTTTCTTGAGCTTGCTAACGAAATACAAGAATGGGTTAAGGAGGTGACTAACTAATTATGTCGGGCCCGAGGTCTGAGGAGGGCCTAAGCAGCGTTGCCAGCGAGGTTGAGTCCCTAGAAGCGCTCTTCACCGACTTCCTGAGAAACTTTAGGGATGAGAGAGGCCGGTTCAAGTATAGGGAGAGAATTCGTGATATGATTCTAAGCGAGTCCAAGTCCCTCTTAATAGATTACGAGGATCTGGTGTCTTACGACCCGAGGCTCGCCGACATACTTGAGAATAGTCCGGACGAGGCGTTTCAAGCTCTGGGCGAGAGCATTAGGGCGTTAGTAAGGGATGAGAACCCTGAGTATGCTGAGAAGGTGTTTAAGTTCTACGCTAGGTTGAGCGGGTGGGTTAAGTCAATACCGATTAGAGGGATAAGGAGCGAGCACATCAACAAGCTGGTAATGGTTGAGGGTATAATAGTGCGTAGCACCCCACCACGCCATAAGCTCTATAAGGCAGTATACCTACACATCCTTCCTAATGGAGAGCAGCATGAGTTCGAGTGGCCGCCGGGCGAGGGTGAGGAGATAGGTGACGAGCTTGAGAGGCCTACGTACTGCCCAGAATGCGTCAACGCTATTGCGGATGTTGACGAAGAGGGTAAGGGTAAGCGAAGCTATAGAGGCGTATTCAAGCTACTCCCCGAGAAATCGAGGTTTAGGGATTGGCAACTAGTGGTCGTTCAGGAACGTCCCGAGGAAATACCTGCAGGGCAGATACCGCGGTCGATAGAGGTCGTATTAACTGACGACCTAGTCGATACCGCTAGGCCGGGCGACCGCGTAACCGTGATAGGCGTTGTTAGGCTTTCAAAGACCAAGAAACCCGCTAAGCCCATATTCTCCACATATATCGAGGCAAACAACATAATAGTAGCTCAGCGCTTCCTAGAGGAGCTTAAACTAAGTCTTGAGGACGAGGAGAGGATACTCTCGCTGTCCAAGGACCCGTTAATTAGAAGGAAGATCATAGCCAGCATCGCCCCATCCATTTACGACATCTGGGATATTAAGGAGGCCGTAGCGCTACTACTCTTCGGCGGCGTGCCCAAGACAAGACCGGATGGGACTAAGGTTAGGGGCAACATACACATACTGCTCCTAGGAGACCCAGGAACCGCTAAGAGCCTAACGTATAGTGAGCCCATACTAGTGTCAGTCGACGGGAAGGCGTTTCGAAAGGTAAGGATAGGGGAATTCGTAGATACGTTGATGAGCAGGTACTCAAGCTCGGTGAGGCGGTACGGCGATACGGAGGTGCTGGGCCTTAGCGACGTGGGGGTCGTTGCCTACACGATATCCGTATCCAGAACAGACCTCCGCCCTAGGGTCAGGAAGATTAAGGCCGTGATAAGGCATTCAGCACCGCCTAAGGTCGTTAAGGTAAGGACATATTCAGGCGCTACTGTAACGATAACTAAGGACCACAGCCTCATGGCCTACCTGAACGGTACGCTAATCCCTGTAACTCCTAGGGAGGCTCTAGAGAAGGCCTTACCCATACCGAAGCTGAGTGTGCAGATAACCCCGCCCTCCATCGCGGGCAGCGGGTTAAGGATAGATGGCGGTGCCGTGGTGCTGTGTGGTGGCGGCCGGCCCACGCACACGGTTGGAGGAGCTGGAGGGACGGTCGGCGAGTTCCGGCGCCTACCGCTATTTGAGGCCGGCGCATGCAGGACCGCGCCCTTAGTGCAGGTTGCTTGGGACTTCATAGAGAGTTTGACGGAAGTCCCTATAGAGTCCGTAGAGCCTATCAACAGCAGGTACGTGTACGACATTTCCGTCGACGTTGATGAAGACTTCGTGGGGGGTGAGGGGCTGTTATGCCTCCATAACAGCCAGATACT
>JAMOVB010000178.1 GCA_027061705.1 Desulfurococcales archaeon | reverse complement strand
AGCTCGCATAGCCCCCAGAGGCATCTACACAACGGGTAAGGGTAGCTCGGCTGCTGGGCTGACGGCAACTGTGATTAGGGATAAGCGAACCGGTGAGTACTTCCTTGAGGCAGGCGCTATGGTTCTCGGCGACGGGGGCGTTGTCGCTATTGACGAGATAGATAAGATGCGTGAGGAGGATAGGGGAGCAATTCATGAGGCGATGGAGCAGGGGAGCTATCACTACGACTTCGAACTTACGCTCGCTAACGGCAGCAAGGTTAAGATAGGCGAGTTTGTTGACGAGCTTATGAAGCGGTTCAGAAGCAACGTAGTTAGGGTAGGGGATACTGAGGTACTTAAGCTAAGCGGCTTGAAGGACGTCATGGTGCTTGCCTACGACCCCCTTACACGGAGGGTATATGTTGCTAAGGCTGATAGGGTCAGCAGGCATGCCGCGCCTGACGAATTTATTAAGATAACGTTCAGCAACGGACGCAGCATAACCGTAACTCCGGACCACCCCGTCACTCTGTGGGTTAACGGCGAGATAGTCACCATTCCTGCCAGCGAAGTTAAGGCCGGCATGCTGGTCCCCGGGGTTGCGCATTACTGGCTTATAGATTATGGCCAGCAGGTAGGCGGCGAGGAAGGTCATGAGGAGGTAAGGGGAAACCTGCTGAGCACCCCTCAGGCTGAGAGGGTAGAGTTTGTTAGAGACGTTATTAGGAGGTTGAGCTCCGTCGATCCCAGTGGCCTGCTCAAAGTCTCAGGCTTGAGCAGGAAGGATGCTGAGGAGCTTCAGGATGTATTGCTTAGCTTAGGGATTCTCTCAAAAATAGAGTGTGATGGCGGGAATGTGAATCTAGTTATTAACTACCCCGTGAAGGAGGTGTGGAGATGGGACGCTCACCTAATACCTCCCGACACGCTGAGTAAAGCTGAGGAGCTTGCTAGGAGGCTTAATATAGGGCTCGACGGCGTTAGGGCCCTATGCAGGGATGGTGGATGGAACCTCGGCTGCGTTAAAGCGTTGCGCAAGTTCATCGCCACGGCACTTGAGAGGGTTACCCGAGAAATAATGCACTCGCTAACAACGCCTAGGAGGACGTCAAGGAGCGATTGGGAGGACCTTATGAAGTGTGAGAGAATGATAAGGTACTTAAGTTCAATAGCCCGCGGCGACCTCACATTACTCAGAGTTACGAAAGTAGAGAGAATCCCGAATAAGGGGTATAGATGGGTGTATGATGTCACTGTGGAGCCGGATCACCTATTCATATCCAACGGCCTTATACTTCATAACACTGTAAGCATCACTAAAGCAGGTATCGTAGCTAGACTCAATGCTAGGGCATCCATACTGGCTGCAGGCAATCCCAAGCGCGGCAGGTACGAGCCCGAGCTCGGACCCGCTGGAAACATAAATCTCTCAATATCCATACTATCCAGGTTTGACCTAATATTCATACTTAGAGACATAGCCGAGTTAAAGCACGACGAGTCCCTAGTTAAGTACGTACTGAGGACACATGAGCCGCACGGTCAGATAACGCCGGAGATACCGCCGGAGCTTCTTAGGAAGTACATAGCTTACGCCCGCAGGAATGCGCGCCCCGCGCTAACGGAGGAGGCGGAGAGGATAATTCGGGAGTATTATATAGAGCTCAGGAAGAAGAGCGCCGAGAACCCGAAGGCGCCGCTAGCTATATCGGTTAGGCAGCTAGAGGCGTTGGTTAGGCTCGCGGAGGCACATGCTAAGATGGCGTTAAAGGATAGGGTTGAGGCGGAGGATGCTGCCGAGGCCGTCAGGCTAATGAATACCGTTCTCCAGAAGGTTGGAATGGACGTTGAGACGGGTGTACTCGATATAGACGTGATAATGGTTGGCAAGCCAAGGAGTATGCAGGAGAAGGAGTTGATGCTGCTCAACCTGATCAAGCAGCTTGCGGAGGAGTCTGAGTTCGGGTGTGTGAAGAGGAAGTACCTAAAGAGGAAGGCTATGGAGATGGGGATTGACGAGAGAACCTTTGAGAGGCTGATTATCAGCCTACGTAGGGTTGGCGATATTTACGAGAAGAGAGCCCTTTGCTACGCACCGACAGACTAAACTTAATAAAGCCGGCCAACCCCTCTCTACTGGTTGGGAAGTATGTGCGAGCTTGTGGTGAGGCTTGGAAGCGGTAAGGAGGTCCCGATAGACGAGTCTACACTATCGATAGTGTACAAGTATATAAGGTCGGAATACACCCTCGAGGAGCTAGCTAGAGATCTAGGTCTTGAGAACTGGGAGGAGGCTTACGACTTCATAAAGCGGCTACCGGCGTGGATAGCTTGGACTCCTTCATCATTCTTCGAGTACACGAAACGTAGAATATGCGGTGAGGCATAATAGAGACAGAGAGCAATGCTTCATGCCAACGAAGGAAGTTATACTTAATCACAGTCAAGTATGGGAAGGAAAGGCTCGCCGAGTTTGAGGTTGGTGACTCCATCTTCCCCTACGATAATGAAGTTAGAATAACGCACACGGGAATCCCGGGAGTGCTACTCGTCGAAACTAAGCTCGGCTTTGACGAGTTACTTAGGGCTCTTCTCGAGTACCCGCCTTCCACGCTAGCACGTGTGGTGCCGATAATAGCATGTGTTAGCTACGGATCCACACCCGAGGAACTTGCGGATACCATCTACGACGTTGTTAAGAACTTCGCGGGTAGGTTAGGCAAGGTAAGGCTTGGGCGTCACGGCAGGCTAAGCGCTAGTGAGTGGGAGACCGTGTTGAACATGTTATCAGCCAAGCTTGGGATCAGTGGCGGCGGGCAACTAACCCTGCTCATAGAGCCGCTTAGAAGCAGCGTCTGTGTAGGTATAGTGCCTGATGATAAGGATAAGTTCTTCCTTAAGACAGTAAGGAAACTGCAACCGCACAGAAGACCGCCTTAGACGCGTTGCGACCAAATTTTTTAGCGGTGCAGTAACTTACCTTAAGGTAGTGTGTTATGGGAGAGTTAAAGAGGACCTTAGTTATCGACATACCCGTGCCGGAAGGTACCAATGTAATACTCGGGCATACACACTTCATAAAGAGTGTTGAGGACCTTTACGAAGCGCTGATAACCTCGTCAACAAGCATTAGGTTCGGCATCGGGTTCGTGGAGGCTAGCGGCGCTAGGTTAGTGCGCTCAGACGGTAATGATGAGGAGCTCATAAAGCTTGCTGAGGAGGTAGCGCTTAAGATCGGGGCTGGCCACACCTTCGTAATTTACCTGAGGAACGCTTGGCCTATAAACGTACTTAACGCTATCAAGAACGTGCAGGAAGTGTGCAGAATCTACACCGCTACAGCGAACCCCGTCCAAGTAATAGTTGCGGAGACCAACCAAGGGAGGGCAGTACTCGGAGTTGTCGATGGCTTCACGCCTGTCGGTGTAGAGGATGATGCCGCTAAGAAGGAACGTCGGGAGTTTCTGAGGAGGATAGGGTATAAGCGTTAGAGGTTTCTTTAATGGGGGATTACGTAGTTAAGCTATTGAAAAAGGAGAATGTCATACTCGATAATAAGGTTCTACTGACCGTGCTTAAACCAGTCTATCAATATAGAATTAAGATCAGAAAGGATCTGTTCAACGCGCAGAAGGTTCCGGAGTCAAGCATAAAGAACATCTTGAGGAAGGCAGTTGGTGAGAGCGCTATAGCAAGTTGTGATTATGCCTTAATTACGGACGACTCAGGTAAGGTCGAAATTCTAATACCTCTGAGCGCTAGAGCGCTTCAATACGCAAGCATACTTTCGCCGCGCCCAGCCTTACTCAAAGGCGTCCAGGTGTTGAAGAGGCAGGAGTACGTTGAGCTTGAGGCGAACGCGGTCTTTTCCAGATCCCTGCTGAACGTGGATGTGCCTCTAGGGAATTTAGGCAACGTATATGTGTATGAAGGTGATATCGGCGTCAGCAACGGTATAGGTAACGTGGTGGCCGTTAGGATAATAACCGATAAGGGAACTAGGGTCGTACTAAGTAATGAGCTTTCAAGAAGGTTTGAGGCCCCGCAACCAGCAAGTGAGAGTGCTAAGGAGAGCCCCAGTAAGGCGAGGTCAAGGACTAGTGCGGCTAGACGGAGTAAGAGGCGGTCGAAAAGGAGAAAGAGAAAGAGCAGGAAGTCTAAGCGTGGTAGGAGGAGAAAGAAGAGGTAGGCTTACTTAAAAAGCTGGCTACTTGAAAGGCGTTATAGCAGGAGCGAGAGTATAGCCTTCTGTATATGTAATCTGTTCTCAGCCTGATCCCAAACCACGGAGTGCGGCCCATCGATAACCTCGTCAGTAACCTCCATACCCCTATGAGCTGGCAGGCAGTGCATGAAGATGGCGTCAGACTTAGCAACACCCATGACCTCGGGCGTAACTCTAAACTTACTCAGATCCCTAATCCTCTTCTCACGCTCCGCCTCCTGACCCATGCTCACCCATACGTCAGTATATACTACGTCAGCACCCTTAACGGCCTCCTTAGGATCTCTGAATATCTCTATCGTCGCCCCGCTCGCCTTAGCCTGTTCCTCAGCACTCCTCAATATCTGCGGATCGGGATCATATCCTTCCGCAGTACCTATCCTCACATTAACTCCAAGCTTAGCGGCCGCAAGCAGTATCGAGTGAAGGACGTTATCGGATCCGTCACCAACGAAAGCGAGCGTTAGCCCGCCTAACCTACCTTTCTTCTCAAGTATTGTCATCATGTCCCCTATGACCTGGCAGGGGTGTTCCTTATCGCTTAAAGCGTTTATGACGGGTATCGTCGCATACTTAGCCAGCTCGAGAAGATCCTCATGCTTGTAAACTCTCGCCACAACGCCGTCCACGTACCTGCTCAGTACCCTAGCCGTGTCAGCTATTGTCTCCCCACGCCCTAACTGCATCTCCTTCCATCCAAGCGATATTACGAAGCCTCCTAGCTGTAGCATTGCCTGCTCAAAGCTTATTCTAGTTCTTGTGCTTGGCTTCTGAAATATCATGAGTAGCGTCTTACCCCTAAGCACCGGGATTACTCTCTCGCCTGCGTAAAACCTCCTCTTGAGGTCTAACCCCGTCTCTATTATGAATCGGAGCTCCTCAGAAGTTAGGTCATCTATTGAGATTAAATCCCTTCCTCTAAGGGACCTCACGCGTCTCCCTTAGGGTATGTGGGCGTGCGTCAGTAATAAACATTTAATTCAATCGGTCGGGGTAACTTACTTGATAGCCTTGCCTACGAAGCTAGAGATAGTGCTTAGGGTGGCGGAGTCCAGGAGGGGAGTGGCTCCAGCATTTACCACGTACCACGTTATTAAGGCGTTAGACCTGCTGAGCAGGCGTAGGCTCGGCAGACCGACCTTAGGCAAGGAACTTGGGTTAGGAGACGCGAGTACGAGGACGTTGCTGAGCAGGCTTAGGGAGGCGGGGCTCGTTAGGAGTTACAGGCCGTTAGGCACCGAACTCACGGAGCTAGGTAGGGAGGTTCTTAAGGCAGTCAGAAGTCGGATCAAGATAGTCGGTAAGGTCAGCACCGCAGGGGTGTGTGAGAGGTGCGTTGCTTCGGCAGTAATAGTGAAGGGCGGTATAAAGTATCTCAGCAGGTTAGGCGTGCTTGGCATGCGTGACCTCATCGTTAAGTCGGGCGCTGATGGCGCGCTTATTCTGAAGTGCGCTGGCGGTAAGGTCATGATGCCGACTACTGAAGGCGATGTTGAGTTCTCCGGAGCCCTGCTTAAGGATATTATAAGTAAAGCGAGTCTTGAGGACGGTGACGTCATAGTCGTGCCCCTATGTAGGGACGGTAGTGAGAGTGCGTGTCTTTCGTACGCCGTAAATGCCATTGTCAAACTACTCTGCTCAGGTGACTGCAGTGGAACACGCGGTAGCGCTATATACGGGGGGTAAGGACTCACACTATGCCATAATTGAGGCTTTGAGAGAAGGCATAACTACGGATCTGTTGATCATAGTTACTCCGAGGCGTGATGATTCGTGGATGTTCCACACCGTAAACATAAGGCATGCTGAGCTCCACGCGATACTCATGGAGAAGCCGTACATCACGGTTAGCGTGAGCGGCGTTAAGGAGGCGGAGGTAAGGGAACTTCGTTCGGTCCTTGAGCGCTTAGGTCTGCACTGCGGTGACATTAGGTACCTGATTAGCGGGGCTGTGGCGTCGCAGTATCAGAAGAGACGCGTTGACAGCCTCTGCAGGTCGCTCGGGTTGGAACACGTATCACCGCTTTGGGGGCGCGATCAGGGCGAGCTTATCTTTGAGGAGGCGGAGCACCTATCCTTCATTATAACCGCTGTTCAGGCTTACGGCTTCAGCCTTAACTGGCTTGGCAGGGTTGTGGACAGGTGGAATGTTGAGGAGCTAGTTAAGGATGCTGCGAAAGCCGGCATAAGCCCTGTGGGTGAGGGCGGCGAGTTCGAGACATTCGTGATAAGGTCTCCGCTGTTCAAGCGTTCTGGTGTCGCCATTAGAAAAGCAGATATTGTTAAGTTCCCTCAGCGATTCACCGGATATTATAACATGCTTGAGTGTGGATGCCCGCCCTCATAGCGGGCAGAAACCGCATCACCTCTTCTTAAACCAGGCGTCAAGGCCTCTGACCTTGGCCTTTATGTTCTCCCTATAGGCACGCTTAAGCCTCTCGAAGGCATTCTTTACGCGTTCGATTGAGAAGTCGTGTTCATCGACAAGCAGTTCCTTAATGCGCTCGAAGTTCGGCTCTCTCCACTCTATCTTATAGTCGTCTGTGACTGGCGGGTTAAGGAATATCTTCTTGATCTCCTCGGGAGGAACTGGGAATTTAGCGTTCGGTATCGTCCTGAGAGCCTTCTCAAGGCTCCCATACGTCCTTATGAGCCTGTAGGCGGTCTTAGGCCCAACTCCCTTAACGCCCTCGGGGTTGTAGTCCGTTCCAAGCAAGATCGCTATATCTATTAACTGCTCCCTCGTGAGGTTGAGGACCTTCAACAGCTTTTCGAGCTCAATTACTTCGGGTTTTATCTCTACGTACACGTTCTTCCTCGGAAGCTTCCTCCTCCCAGTTAACGTTAGGTTACGAAGGAGTCGAGGCGCCCCGAAGAGTAGGGAGTCATAGTCCTGCGACGCGGCTGCCCATGCATCCCCTTTAGCGGCTATGTGCGCTGCTTGAGCCTCGCCTTCAGAGGGAGCTTGAACCCAAGGAACCCCCATAGCCGTTAGTAGCTTTTTAGCATCCTCAACCATTTCGGTCGTGAGTCTCGACGACATCTGGGCGTAGCGACGTGCTGCCTCCAGGTCCCCCCTAGCCTTCGCCTCAGCGTACTTCCTAGCGGCAGCCTCTCTAACGCTCATCCTCTCTGCTATTTCCTTGGCCTTAAGCTCCGGCGGCTTCCCGTCGAACACGTAGATAGGCTTTATCCCTGCCTCCATGAAATTTATTGTTCTATAGAACAGCCCGCTTAGGTGGCTAGTTATGCGTCCCTTGCTATCCTTTAACGGGGTGCCGTCCGGCTGCCTTATCGCAGCTAGGAATTGGTATAGAGCGTTGTAAGCGTCTATGGCTACGGCCTTTCCCTTAAGCTCGCGCAAATCGCCCACAACCCTAACCGCCTCGGGCGGTATTAGGTCTCTTAGGTTAACGCCCAATACGCACCCCAAGTTCATGTGTGTATAAGGGTCAATTAAACTAACCGCGCTCTCTGCTAGCTGCCAGACAATCCTTTTAAGCTGGGTGATACCTACCTAGATAGGTTGTTAGGCATGGGTGAGGCAGGATTTCAAGAAGGCAGTAAGGGGCCCGTGATAGTGGAGGCGTCAACACCGCCTATATGCAGTAGCTGCGGCCGTATAGTACCGCCTGGCGAGAAGGCCGTTAAGTTCTACTGCCCCAACTGCGGAGCTGTGCTGATATGGAGATGCAGAAAGTGTCGTGAGCTAGTGATTCCTTACAAGTGCCCCAACTGCGGGTTCGAAGGTCCTTAAGGTGGTGATCCGCATGGCTAAGGTCCTCGTTGCCCTACGCGTAAACCCGGCAAACGAGAATGTTGATCTCGATAAGTTAGTTGAGAGGATTAAAGAGAAGTTACCGAAGGACTTCGAGATAGTTAAGCATGAGAAAACGTACATAGCCTTCGGCCTATACGCGCTTAGGCTTTACGTCATAATGCCTGAGAACTATGAGGGTGGAACGGAGAAGCTTGAGGAGTATTTAAAGAGTATTGATGGAGTAGCCTCAATAGACATAGAGTACGTAACCCGGACAGAAGCCTTTTGAAGTCAAACTAGGCGCAAGCATTGATTATAGGGCTCGCGAGCCGCTGCAGGTATCCTTAGGCTCCGCCCTCACGAATTACCTAACTTAAATTAGGTCTCAAAGCCACTTGAGGAGTGAGTATTCGGGGGAAGCGGATGACTGGGCGTAGAAGGAAGGAATACTTGCTGAGGGTGGCCGAGGCTAAGAAGTATGAGGCCATGAGAGGTAAGGTTAGAGTCCCCGAGAGGGTAATGAGGGTACTTGGTGTTGATCCAGGTGACGTCATAGAGATTTCCGGCCGGAAAACGACCGTAGCTATAGCGTGGCCAGCCTTCCCGGAGGATGAGAGTGAGGATATCATAAGGATGGATGGCATAATAAGGAGGAATGCCGGCGTAAGCATAGGGGAGAGGGTTATAGTTAGGCCGGCTGATGCTAAGCCCGCCACCCTAGTTAAGTTCTCGATAGGCTCACCAACGATTGAGATAAATAAGAGTGAGAATTCAATACGCGCAGTCAAGAAACGCCTGCTAGACTACGCGGTGATGGAGGGCGACCTAGTGCCGCTGCAGCTGCTGGGCCATCTTGCGCTACTCTACGTCGTTCAAACAAGGCCGGCAGGGCCCGTAATCATAACCAGCAGAACAAGGATCGCAATACTGGATAAGTCACCGTCAGTGCTTCGGCTTCCTAAGGTAACCTACGAAGACATAGGAGGAATGCATAACGTTGTTCAGAAGGTACGCGAGCTTGTTGAGCTTCCTCTTAAGCATCCCGAGCTCTTCCGTAAGTTGGGTATTGAGCCTCCTAAGGGTATCCTGCTCTACGGCCCTCCAGGATGCGGCAAAACACTACTAGCAAAAGCGGTTGCTACGGAATCTGAAGCCTACTTCATAGCGGTGAACGGTCCTGAGATAATGAGTAAGTTCTACGGCGAGTCTGAGCAGAGGCTTAGGGAGATATTTGAGGAGGCTAAGAAGCATGCTCCGGCGATAATATTCATTGATGAGATCGACGCCATAGCCCCCAAGCGCGATGAGGTTGTGGGCGAGGTTGAGAGGCGCGTTGTAGCCCAGCTGCTGACACTCATGGACGGGCTTGAAGGGCGTGGAGACGTCATAGTCATCGGCGCCACTAACAGGCCGCACGGGCTAGACCCAGCTCTGAGGAGGCCTGGAAGGTTTGACAGGGAGATAGAGATTCCCCTACCTGATAAGCAGGGTAGGCTTGAGATACTGCAGATACACACTAGGAACGCCCCCTTAGATGATGATGTTGACCTCATGAAGATAGCTGAGGCAACGCACGGCTTCACGGGAGCCGACTTAGCAGCTCTGGTTAAGGAGGCTGCTATGAATGCATTACGGAGAATTCTTCCGAAAATAAATCTAGATGATGAGATCCCTCCAGAGATTCTTGACGAGCTAAGAATAACGATGAACGACTTTCTAAACGCCCTCAAGGAAATCACTCCAAGCGGGCTTAGGGAGGTTACCATAGAAATACCTGAGGTTAGGTGGGAGGACATAGGCGGGCTCAAGGAGGCTAAGCAGCAGCTTAGGGAGGCTGTCGAATGGCCACTTAAATACCCTGAATCATACTCCCGCCTAGGCATTGAGCCACCAAGAGGTATTCTGCTTTATGGTCCTCCTGGCTGTGGTAAGACGTTGCTTGCTAAGGCCGTCGCCACCGAATCCGGAGCAAACTTCATAGCCGTAAAAGGACCAGAAATACTAAGCAAATGGGTAGGAGAATCAGAAAAAGCAATAAGAGAAATATTCAGGAAAGCTAGAACGTATGCACCGGCAGTAGTGTTCTTCGACGAAATAGACTCAATAGCACCTATTAGGGGATCCTTAGGCGATACACACGTCACCGAGCGGGTCGTGAGTCAGTTACTTACGGAGATGGACTCCATAGAGAAGCTAACAAACGTAGTTGTTGTCGCTGCCACCAATAGGCCCGACCTAGTAGATCCCGCGTTGCTGCGGCCAGGAAGGCTTGAGAAGCTAATTTACGTGCCTCCGCCGGATAGACAGGCAAGGCTCGAGATTCTTAAGGTGCATACGCGCAACATGCCACTCGCTGAGGACGTCGACCTAGATAGGATAGCCGCCCTTACTGAGGGTTACTCGGGCGCCGACCTAGCCGCGCTGGTTAGGGAGGCAGCGCTTATGGCGTTAAGGGAGAACATTAAGGCCGATAGGGTGTGCATGAGGCACTTCCTTAAGGCTAAGGAGCACGTGGCGCCATCCTTAAGCGAGTCAATGATTAAGTTCTATGAAGACTGGCTTATGAAGTCTAGGAGGCGGGCACCGACCATCGCTAAGGCCCCGACGTACCAGATGTAATGCGTTTAAGTTAAGTCTCCATGCATTAGGAATGCTTAAATACGGCGGTTTAAGGAAGAACGTGAGGTAATGTCATTGTTGATAGTGACGCGTTCCCCAGCAAACATAGTACTTAAGATACTGGAGGTACTTGCCGAAAACTCCGGCATAATGAAGGACCTCGATCTTTACGAAGTTCTTCATAGAGAGTTTGACCTCTCATACAGTGAGCTACTTAAGTACTTAATGATGTTGGAGATTAGAGGGTATGTTCACGTATCATCTTCTAAGGAGAACCTACGTGTAATATCGCTAACGCCTAAGGTTAAGGAGTATTTAATGAACCGCCGCTAGTTAGGGAGGAGGTATCCCGTATACCTTACATATATTATCTACCATTACCCTATGCGTGAGCTCCTCAGCGTTGAGATCGATAGCGCTTCCTGAAGCCTGAAGAATGTCCAGCGCCTTGAGCATCTCCTCTCTAATGTTCCACGGATACATCACAACTCCCGGCCTCTTCGGATCGTCTATGTAGTCGCTCTCACACATGAATCCTGCCAACCCTCTCTCAAGCGCTTTAACTACCGCCTCATGACGGCAGGTGATCGTAGTGCTTAGTCCTGCCGCCTCAGCCGCGGATACCATTGACAGCGAGGAATGATGCAATATAACCTTGACCGGGCTCACGCCTAGTGATAGTACCTTCGAGCGTATCGACTCAACGGTCAGTTGCCCTGCCTGCTCCAAGTGGAGATGAATTACACATCCCTCGTCCTTAGCGATCGTCAGAGCCTTGTCCATGAGTATTTCATTAGCTATGAAAGACTCAGGCAACGTTCTGAAGTGCGGCCTCCCGAACTCACCCAGACCGTCTATAAGACCCTCTCTCAAATATTTCTGAAGTACTTTCAACGCCTCACCCAGCCTAGCGACAACGTCGTAGGCTTTCTGGGGGCCTGCCTCCTTAACGATTCTGTCCACGTAGGCAGGGTGTATTCCGGCAATACACGCTACTCTAACACCCGTCTCACGCCCTTTGACGCACTCCCTAACATGGAGTTCGAAGGAGCGAATAAGCGAATCCAAGTCATTCCCGAGTCCGTAGTGGCTTGGGGGTAACGAAACTAGAGCTATGAACCACCCACCACTCTCTCTAAATCGCCTGCACACCTCAAGCCCTCCTAAACCTTTAGGAGATGCGTGCGCGTGAGCATCAGCTATCACGATCTCTGTAGAGCTCGTCAACGCATATCACCTACCTACGCGCGCACCCGCACATAATAATTGTTAGTAGCATCATCTTATACAACAGAAACTTAATCGGTGCGTGACTACATACCCTTTAATTTAAGTTAAAGCTTA
>JAMOVB010000177.1 GCA_027061705.1 Desulfurococcales archaeon | reverse complement strand
GCCGATACAGGACTATGGCGACTCATGCGATAAAGCGTGCTTGCGAGAGCTCCTTAGACTATTAACCACTAATAGAATTATGAGCTTAACCCAGAGCGTGCTCATCGCTGGCGGGGCTGAGATAACGCACTACCTCTCAACATCAATGGTAATGCAGAGCCTTGGCTTCCCGCTCTTCATATATGGAGCACCCCTACCCGTAACGAGTAATGCTCTGGGGCACGGCATAAGAAGGATAGTGGTATTCTCCGCAGACTTTAACTACTCGCTAAGCTTCTACAACACCCTCGCATCATCTAAGGTTAAGATGCCTGCGGTGTACCCGCTCAACATGCTAGTAATTTGGGCTATTGCCTTAGCTGCCTCAGCAGCGGCGGCCGTCACCGCCGTCTTAGTGTTGAGGCGCAGGAAGGGTGCTTCGTGATGCGGGGCCTGGCGTTAACACTGACTAGGTCATCGATAATCGCCATAGTTGCTATCGCCGTAATGTCAGGGATCATTATGCTTAACATAGCATTAAGCGCAGGCTATTCCGTAGACCTTAATACATTGTCAGTCTCAGACAATCCATATGCGTATAACGTTCAAAACCACATCAAGTACCTCTACGGCGTCATAAGCCATAAGGCGTTTGAAAAGTATGTTGAATGTGCTAAGGCAGGCATTCCTTACTTAAAATTATTTGTTAGGTACAGCACGGTCAAATTCATAGTAGGCCAGGCGGTTTCACTACTCTTCCCACTAGCTGTAATACTGGTGAACATAGCCTGCACGTTAGTTCTGAGGAACCTGACCACCAGGTCAGCGCTTCAAGCACTCGCATCCATGACCAGGTCTTCCATAGCCGCGACAGCCTCGGTAACCGTAGCCCTTATATCGCTCTGCATATCCCTACCCCTCTCTCTAATTCTGTATGCATCCCTAGCGCCGCTGGTCAGCGGAGGGCCCGAATTCTGCCTCTGCGTAATCGCGTCGGTATTTCTTTTCCTCCTAACCTCAGCCTTAATCCCGCTGCCACTCTTCCTTTGGTTTCAGAATGAGTTCGCGTTCATCGCTCTGGGGATGGCTGAATTCTTCATCATCGTAGGAGTGCCTAGCAACATCCCCTACCTGCTGTTCCCCTCAATAGACCCTCTACTATCACTCAAGTACCCGCAACCGCTTCAGACTCAGCCACTACTGCAGTCCCTTGCATTGGTTGCGGTGTTTCTGACGCTATCCTGGCTCAGCGTAAGGAGGTGTGAGCTGTATTGAAGGTCATGAGGAGCCGATGGGCTGGTCTGCTCCTGCTAATCCTAATGACGGCGTTATCGACTGCTGGCCTAACCTACGCTTACTACGCACTTACGGCACGTCCCATAATATTTCCGATCCCGCAGATAGATAACTTCACAATAGATACTGCAATATACCAGCCAGCGCCAGCGCTCTGGGTTGTTAAGGCTCCAAATATGCCGCAGCAAGTTAGGGCGTTGCTAATTGTGATCTGCCACGGGAGGACGATTAGCGCGGAAATCACTAGCAATAGTTCCACAAGCCTCGGTGTGGTTCCTGCAGGGGCTTGCGTTGTTTTCCTGAGGGTTAGGGTCGGGGCCACGGCTTACGTTACCAGCAGTAATTTGCGTGTTGTCGTGTATAGGGAGCCTGTGTTGGGGTGGTGAGTCGTGGGTTCCGTGGTTAGTGCCGGCGGTTCTGTGGTTTCGGTGGCTTCGCTTGTGAAGAGGTATGGGAGGACGGCGGCGTTGAGGGGCGTTAGTATGGAGGTTTCTGTTGGTGATAGGTTGGTTGTTGTGGGGCCTAATGGTTCGGGTAAGTCGACGTTGATTAAGGTTATTGTTGGGCTCACTCCCCCGACGTCCGGTGTTGTTAGGGTTTTGGGGCATGACCCGCTTAGGATGCCTTCGAGGGTTAGGGCTTCGCTCGGCTACCTGCCTGAGAAGACTTCCGTTCCAGGCGGTTTTAGGGTTGAGGATTATGTTGCGTACTTTGCTGAGTGTAGGGGGTGTTCTGAGGGTGAGTTT
This sequence comes from Desulfurococcales archaeon, assembly GCA_027061705.1. Taxonomy (GTDB): domain Archaea; phylum Thermoproteota; class Thermoprotei_A; order Sulfolobales; family NBVN01; genus WAOL01. The sequence goes on along the minus strand of JAMOVB010000177.1, from coordinate 2,503 downwards.
ATTGAGTTGCTCGGGCTTAGGAGGTACGCTAGGTCTAGGATTAGGACGCTGTCGCAGGGGTTTAAGCGTAGGGTTATGCTCGCCGCCGCACTGGCATGCTGGCCTAAGCTCATAGTGCTTGACGAGCCCTACTCGAACGTTGATGTCGGGACTAGGGCGGCCATCGACGACGCCCTCTCCAACGCGCCTAGGGGCGTGACGATGGTTGTGACTACGCATATAGAGCCGGGCTTCGGCGACTACAGGCTCGCTGTGATGATGGGTGGGAGGCTTGCTGAGCTTAGGGAGAGCGTTAGGCGGGGTTATGTGATCCTCGAGTGCGTTGACGGTGAGGTTGTGAGGACTAACGACATGGTTAGGGCTACGGAGCTCATTAGGTCGGGTAGGTGCGTGCTCAAGGACGCCGGTAGGGAGGGGATTTACGAGATATTCAGGCGGGTTGCCGGGACCGCACGCTTCTCTAGTAGCTGATTTTATCAGGGATGCGTTAATTATTCTTAAATCAGTAGTGCTTACTCCCTTTATAGAACAGAAAGGTATTTATAAATCTTTCTTTACATGATTATTGATGGGAAGTCCGGGAAACCTTAAATCCATCACCACGTACTCAAGAATCAGAAAGTACGGAGGGATGAGGGATTCTGACCCTCCCCCACCTGCCGACGTAACTGATTCTGAGGTGGTAGGTCTTGAGTAGGTCTAGGGTAGGCGGGCTAGTGGCGGCGTTCGCCGGCGACGAGTACGTGGTCGAGGTGCTCGACCTGATAGTCAACACCCCACCACCCTACAACATATACGGGATATCGAGAAGCCTCGGAAGGTCCTACACCACGGTAGCCAGGTGCTTCAGGAAGCTTACACGCTATGAGAACGAGTTTCTGCTGAGGTACGATCACGCGCCGCTAGGCCTCAGCAAGGTTCTAGTGTTCTGTGAGAGGCAGTGTTACGAGAAGCTGAAAACCCCCGTCAGGTGGTGGCTTAGGAGCCTTATCGACACGGTTGAGGGTGAGATAATGGTTTTCTGGTACCCGACGCCCGTAGGGCCTGACTTCATAGTTAAGGGTATTAAGGAGGCGTGCAGCGAGTGCGGCGTTAGGCACACCATGCTTATTAAGAGGACGCTCTACGGATGCTACAGCGTTAGGGAGGTCGTCACGCCCTCAAGCAGTGATGATGAGTTGCTTAAGAACGCGATCACGTACGCTGAGGAGAACCCGGCACCGCCGAATGAGGTGTCCGGGATGTCTAGGGATAAGCCTAGAGACATATTCGACCTATTCCTCACCTACATCCTTGAGAAGCACCCCCTCATGAGCTACAGGAAGTTGCTTGAGTCGCTGCTTAGGAAGGGCTTCAAACGCGTTAGGAAGAGGGTTAATAAGCACGTCAAGCACCTGAGGGACGACGGCGTCATTAAGGGAGTGTCCCCACCGCCGCCATCCCCGAGCCGCATACCCATGTCCATGCTCTTCATGTACTTCCCGAACCGCGCGTCCCTTAGGAAGTGCCTCAGCCACATACTGAGATTCGCCTTCTGCTCCGTAACCGGGGTTTCGGACTACGAGATGGTTGCCGTGGTTAGGGCGGAGCTTAACATGATGCCACGCATTAGAACGTGGTTGCTGAGCCTAGGTGCTGAGAAGATAAAGTCCGTGACCTACGACACGGATAGCGTGCGCCTATTCTACAGCGTCCCGTTCAGGGCGTTCGACCCCCTCAATAGGGAGTGGTGTTTAATGCGGGATATTAGGCTGAACACCCTCCTCAGGGAGGGCGGGTTCTACTGACCGGCGTTGACGCCACCGTGTTGCGGGGGCCCATTGGTTTTAAAAATAGACCTTACCCGGGATCTCCTCACCCCAATGCTCTAAGTCGCGTGAGTCCCTGCCATCACCCTTCCCGAAGCCCCTCGCCCGGAAATCAGCCCTACTTGAAGATGCTTCCGTAATCCCGCATGATTCTTCAGACGCCTCCAACATATTTTCATCAATTCCCAAAGTCTAACCCTTGCTCTATTACACCAAGAGTTTAAATTTGTAACTTATTCGTAAAGTATTTGCAAATATTAAAGAAAAACTTATTAGGATTGACATTCGTAACCGCATATGTTGTGAAATATCTTGAAAATTTTTGAACTGTCGAAATATGCGATTATAGAGAAGGTAAGCAGAGCGCCAAAACCCATTGAAACCCCCGAGTCGCTGCCCACCATCATCAGATCCGCAGCACCCTCAGACGCTACCCCCAAGTCCCCCATGAGCATGCCGCACACCAGGTTGTCGAGACCCTCATTAACGCCGCCCTTGATTGACTCAACGAGTATGAGGTATGAAAGCCTCGACGTCCTGCGGCCAGCCTCCCTAACCACGTACTCGAGCACGCCGCCACCCACGGCCCCGGCCCTCCTCAAGCACTCGTAGGCTACGGAAGCGCCGAGGAGCACGTCATCGGATGCCGGCGTGAGGCCGTCCCCAACACCCGCGCTGAGCGCTAGGCGACGCAC
>JAMOVB010000176.1 GCA_027061705.1 Desulfurococcales archaeon | reverse complement strand
GTAGAGGTAAGTTGGTACTTCTTGACGAGGTTGACGGCATGTCTAGACTTGCCGACGAAGGCGCCATCAGCGCGATATTAGATCTAATAAACGTGACTAAGAACCCTATAGTTATGACCGCTAATAACGCATGGGAGCAGAAGCTTAAGCCTATTAGGGAGGCATCACTGCTGATAAACTTTAGAAGGCTTACTAAGACAGACGTAAAGAAAGTGCTTAGGAGGATCTGCGAGTTAGAGCGAATAGAGTGTGAGGAGGACGCCATAAGCTTCATAGCCGAACGCGCTGAGGGCGACTTACGTTCAGCTATAAACGACCTTGAAGCTATCGCTGAGGGGTTTGGTAGAGTTACCTTACAGCTCTGTAAGGCGATCTTAAGGCCTAGGGATAGGGTATACGCCCCTTACGAGGTTGTGCGCAAGATATTCATTTCTAAGTACGCGTGGCAGGCTAGGATGGCTGCATCGCAAACGGATCTTGCGCCGGATGAGCTCCTCCAGTGGATCAATGAAAACCTTCCTCTACAGATAAGCGATCCTGAGGACCTCTGGCGTGCTTATGAGAAGCTATCTAGGGCCGACGTGTACTTCGGCAGGATAATTAGGAGCGGGTCATGGGATCTTCTGCCGTACGCTATAGAGTTAATGACGGCGGGTGTAGTATTCTCCATAGTTAGGAATCCTAGGGCTAGGTATAAATGGGTTAAATATCAATTCCCCCAAAAGATACTCTTAATGTCGCGGACTAAGGAGATGAGGCAATTAAGAGATAAACTTGCCGAGATCGTAGGTCGCCACATACTAACCTCCAAGAGGAAAGTTAAGAATGACGTGCTACCCTTCCTAAGAATAATATTTGAGTATAACCCTGAATACGCCGCAAGGATAGCGGCGGGCCTAAATCTAGATGAGAGGATGATCAAGTATCTATCGCCTCAAAACTATAGGAGAATAGCGGAGTTAGCTACTAGAATATGGTCCGAAACCGCTAAGGCCATGCAGGAGCGGGCTAAGACGGTGGAGAGGCTAGAGAAGCCTGAGGGAGTTGAGAGGGGGGCTGGTGCGAAGGCTGAGGTAGCTGCTGGGAGGAGACGGCGGAAATCTAGGAAGCGGAAGCGTGAGGGTAAGGGCGGTCTGGAGGCGTTCTTTAAGTAGCGCAACCGCGCTTTGAATTACCGAATTCATTAATAATTTCCTCAAGCAACCTTACCTTAGGGTTAACCCAGCATGGCCTATATATACGTGCTCTACCAACCCTAACCTCCTCTATAAGTCCCGCCCTGCTTAAGAAGTTCAGGTGCCTTACAACAGATCTGTAGTTTAGGCCTGTGAGTTGTATCAACTGAGTTAGGTTTACCTCACCTCTCCTCAATATCTCTTTGAGCACCTTTACTCTGCCCTTACTTGAGAATACGTCCTCCAGACCTACGTCATTGCGGCGCATCAACCTATCATCCTCTTCTCCTCAATAACCTTATCAAGCTTACTTATCAGGCTCTTCAGAGGCACCGCAGCGAACCCTATGTACGTGCTCCTCCCCCTCCTCCCCTTTACTGAAGTCTTAGTTAGTATTATCCCCCGGTTTCTTAAGTCTGTAACGAATAAGTACACCTTAGTATGTCTCCGCGGCCTCTCGCCCAGCTCCTCACATAGTCTTGAGTAGGTTCTCTCTACAGCACCTATCGGCACGAAGTCCTCGCCAGTCCTCAGGAGTGTTAGCGCTATGGCCTTAAGCACTAATATTTCATGTAGCGGTAGGTAATGTATTGCGTCGATCACGTCCACTAACGACTGATATTCCTGCACAACGACAGCCCTCACGTGCTCTATAGTCACTCTTGATGCTCGGCCTTCAGCCATCTCCTTATCGGCAAGCTTGCCGGCAGCGTGTAGTATAGCTATTGCCTTTCTGGCGTTTCCATCGCCTCCGGTGTCGTAGCCAGTTATATGCGCTATGTACTCAACAACGTCGTCTCCAACCACACCTTCGTAGAAAGCCTCCTTAACCCTGTCTTCAAGTATGGCTTTGAGCTCGGATGCCTTATACGGTTTGAAAGGAACTATGTTCTCCATTAGGTAACTGCCCGACATTGTGTCAAGTACGGTATGTATTCCGCTGGGCGAGCCCCTAGTTATATACATGAAATTAAGCCTCATTACATTGCTCTTGAAGACATCATAGAATCTTAACAACAGGTACCTGTCTGGCGTGCTTGAGAGACGTATGAAATACTCAATCTCGTCAAGAGCTACCAACGCATACATGTTCTCCCTATCCATGAATTTGAGAATCCCTTCAGCAAGCTCCCTAGCAGAAAGCCCTCTGTCAGGTAGCGGTAATGCCAGCTGATTCTTTATCTCTCTTAGCACGGATGCAGCGTTAACCGACTTGGAGCAGTTAACA
>JAMOVB010000175.1 GCA_027061705.1 Desulfurococcales archaeon | reverse complement strand
CTCTGCAGAACCGCCGATCTAGCAGGGCATTCGAGGAGACTCACAATACTCTCCATGAGGGTTAAGTACGGTGTTAAGGAGGACCTGCTTAAGCTAACTATGGTTAGAGGCGTCGGCAGGGTTAGGGCTAGGGTGCTTTACTCCGCAGGGATTAAGTCCGTGGAGGAGTTGGCTAGGGCAAGCCCTGTGAGGATAGCTTCGCTACCTGGTTTCGGACGGAGGATTGCTGAGGAGGTTGTTGCGGAGGCTAGGAGGCTTGCCGGCTTGGAGGATAGTGGGTGAGTAGCTTATGCAGTTTAGATAAGCTGATCTCACCCAGCACTACGGGTTTGCTTATCCCTAACGCCGTAAGTACCTCCGGATGGACCTCACCTACGACGCCGACCTCGGTGTTGCCTGCTAATATAGACGCTGCCCTACCCTCTATGAAGGGCTTAGACTTGAGGGGCTTAAACCCGTACTTAAGCCCTAAGGATGTCATTAACGACTTAATAGTTACTAGCGCGTCTGTCAACGTGTACTGATCGCCCATAAGCATGAAGCCTAAGGCCTTCTCAGTAGTGGGTGCTAGCTTGCCGTCCCCACGCGTTGAGGGCCTCACGTAATCACCGACCTCGAACACCTCCGCATGCGGCAACTTCTCAGAGTTAACGCGTGCTGTGAGGAGGAGCGAGGGTATCATCGAGTTACGGAGCGCGGAGTACGTTATCATCTTCGGATTCGCGACGCTGACGTAGGGGGTGCCTACCGAGCGCTCGATGATGTCCGGGTCTGTAAGCATGAAGTTGACGACCTCATCGAAGCCCAGCCCGACCATTACGTCCCTAACCACATTCACGAATCTTTCCAGCGGGTCTCTGCCGCTGAAATGCGTTGGAGGCATGACCTCGCAGGGTAGGCGTGAGTAACCGTAAGCTATGGCTATGTCCTCAATAAGGTCCACAGGCCCGTGAACGTCGATCCTGTAGGGCGGTATGCGGACTTCAAGCTCGCCGTTCCTAAAGCTCACCACATACCCCATTAACGTGAGCGCGTCCGCGGCGTCGCCCGCACCTAGGCTGATGCCCAGCACTGACTCAACGTCGGTGAGGCCCAGCCTAAAGACCCTCCACTCCGTCTGCGGGGATTCCTCGTAGGGCGCGCGTGAGCCCTTAATACTCACCCTATATACGGCCGCCTTGCCGTAGCCTCGCTCAAGTACCGAGTACGTAACTACGTTTAGCACTCGCATCATTAGGTGCGGCTCGGTCCCCGTCACATCTATGAGCACGTTCCTAGTGTCCTCCGTAACCTTATTGCTCTCGGCATTCAGTATCGGCGGGAAGGAGAGGACCTGACCCTCAGAGTCCATGAGCACTGGGTACTCGCCCCTACGCACCAGGTGGGCGTACTTAACACCCTTCTCAGTCTTCTCAAGCACCTCCGTAAACGTCATCGCCTCGCCGCACCCCAGCGGCACGTACCTACCCTCGCTAACGCTGCTGTACTTTATCGGAGGCCTCACCCTATCCAGGTCGTAAAGCCCTATGGACACAAGCGCCCTATCACCGCCGTAAGTCAGGTGTAGCTTCTCCTGCAGCTGGAATAGCTGCCTTATCGCCTCATCATCGAGTTCGACGCCCCTAACCACCGCGATGTATGCGTATGGTCTGTAGCTGGGCGGGTTCTCAACGATTAGCTCGAAGGGCGCCCTACCTGCAGCCAGCATGAAGGGCCTCTCAACCCTCAGTAAATGCCTTAACGCCCTGCCGAGACCCTCAGCCGAGAAGAGGTCCGGCCTATCATGACTTGCCTCGAACACGAGGCGCTCATCACTAAGCTCCTCAACCTCCCCCTTCATCAACTCCAACGCGTTGAGTATGTCGTCACGGGAGAGACTCCTCCGGGCTAGTCTCTCTAGATCGCGTGTTGAAACCTCAACTATCGGCATCAGCTCACCACCCCTCGAGGCGTTGGCATGCGTCTAATCACTTCAACGTCGTTGCTGTATAGATCTCGAATGTCGTTAATCCCCAACACCATCATAGCTATGCGGTCTATGCCTATACCCCACGCCGCGACGCTGTGGTTGGCTAGGCCGACGGCGTAGAGAACTTCAGGTCTAAACATCCCTCCCGGGAACACCTCAATCCACCCGAGCTTCGGGTGCTTAACATAGCCCTCAACACTGGGTTCCGTGAATGGGAAGTATGCGGGCCTGAACCTGACCTCACCTAACCCCAGCCTCCTCGACAGCTCTTTGAAGAAGCCTAGCAGGTGTTTGAACTTAACCTCCTTACCGACTATTATGCCTTCGAGCTGGTGGAACTCCATCAGGTGGGTGGCGTCGGGGGTGTCGGGCCTAAACACCCTGTCTAGCGAGTAGACTCTATACTCACCGCCGCCTCTCTCGTAGATCGTTCTGATTGAGACGGGCGTTGTGTGCGTCCTTAAGACCAGCTGGAGGGCCTTCCGCGGATCCCACCTATACTTCCATACTCTTTCGTGAACCTCCCTAGTCCTGCGCATCACGTCGTTAGGGGCGTCGACCGTGTAGCGGTCAGCGTCCTTCACTATGTAGACGTCCGTCTCCCTTCTTGAGGGGTGGTACTGGGGGACGAAGAGGGCGTCGAAGTTCCAAAGCGCCACCTCCACGTGGGGACCCTTAACCTCCACGAAACCCATCGACTCGACAACCTCCCTAACCATGTTAAGGAACTCTATGTAGGGGTTCTTCCTCCTAGGGTGTTTTAGCGGGATCTCTATGCTTAGGTCGAACTCCTTGAAGACGGCTTCTCTCCAAGCACCGCTCTTAAGGTCCTCACTTGTGAGCCTAGTTATCACTCTAGCCATGCTGATTAAGCCTGCCGAGTATGCCCTCCTCAGCACGTCGGTAGCCTCCACATACAGCTCCTTAATCTCCTCAACGTCAACCATCCTACGCCTCCTAAGCTCATCAACCCCAGCGACATTACTTAACGGCACGCCCTTACCTCGAATGCCTCTTAACGCCCCCTTAACCTCCTCAACATACTCCTCGAGCTTCCTAATCCCCTCACCCTCCTGCAGAATGAGGATCCCCTTCCTAACCGAGGCAACCCCAAACCTCCTTAACCTGCCGAGAGCGGCGGTTAGCTCATCCCTACTTAACCCTGACTTGAGGGCAGCGTCCCTTAAGCTCAGCCTACCGTCCGCCTCCCTGAGTAAGTTGAGTAACCTCTCCTCTGGCAGCCCCTCCTCAAGGTACTTAAGCCCGCACTCACTCAGCCTAACAATGCGTTCTGAACGCCTCCTAACACGCACAAACCCCTTGGACTCGAGCTCCGCTAGGTCACGCATTATGTCACTCTGCCTCCTCCCGACGGCCTCAGCAAGCCTGGAAGCGCTGGCAACGCCTCCAAGTTCAAGCAACTTCATTACTAGGGCGTACTGCCTCGGGGGCAACGTCACCCTACCATCATCGCCCATCTCCCCAACCACCTAACCCGATTTGCGGGCAGGGAAATAAAATAATTCACCTTGCGTGGAGGTCACCTTAATTAACTTTGAGGCGCAGAGCCTCTCGGTGGGGACGACGTTCATAAGGGCTGAGCCCGGTAAGGGGGATCTCGAGAGGCTTAAGTTCCTCTGGTGGCCCGCAGCTATAGCCGAGTTCAGCGAGTGTAGCGGCCGGAGAGATAAGTTCCTCATAGACTGCTACGTACCGGCGTCAACAGGGTTCAGCATCGCTAGGTTCCTCCTCATCCGCAAATTACCCAGAAATGTCGCGATCGACCCCAGCCCTACGGTAAGCGCACCCATAATATCGGGGGTTGATCAGGGTGTGAGCGCTCTTATGAGTGACGCTCGCAAGACTTGGGAGGTACTCAACGACAGGGACAGAGTTGTTGATGAGTTGATAAGGCAGGTTCCGGAGCGCTACTATGAACCCGTCTACCGCAGGAACGTCCTCCGCTTCCCCTTCGTGGATCCCAAAGTTAGGGTGAAGGAGAGAATACTTAGGACAAACGCTGAAATTCTAAAGTCGATAGTGAGGAACCTATGCCTTGATAGGGGTGTCCTCCCCACCAGGTGGGACCCGGTTCACGTGCTAGTAGGTCTCGACATGCCGAAGGAGGAGGCATACCTCTTCATAGGCAGGTCCAGGATAAAGTCTAGGGCACTCAGTCTTTACGTGTTTAGAACCTCGCTTAAGGACCGTGTGAGCGAGTACCTAAGGTACTGCTAGGTAGTTGGGAGTTATTAGCTTAAGGCTGGGTGGGCGCCGTAGCATAGTTTAAATTCCTTAGAGGCACTACAGTTGAGGAGGTACGGACGGGCAGGATGAGTAGATGGCCCCGTCAGGATGAAGACCTACATAAAAAACTACATTTCAAGCATAAGCCGCTCAAGTATGAGCCGATAACAGTTACCGAGGCGCTACACTCCCTAAACCTCTCGCTAAAGACAGTCGTCGAGTTGGGGACGTACTCGTACCTATCGGGTGATGAGACCGTAGCGAGGCACATAATAGAGCTTGAGAGGGCTATAGACGATACGGCCTACCAGCTCCTAATACATGCTTCACTAACCGTAGGTCATAACATAAGCAAGGCCGTCGGGTCGCTACCCCTATACATATACGTCCTTGGGGTCGATAAGATTACGGACGCTTTCAAGGACCTAGCGTTCCTCTCGGTAATGGGGTATAGGCCATGTCAGGACA
>JAMOVB010000174.1 GCA_027061705.1 Desulfurococcales archaeon | reverse complement strand
GCTACATAGACCTCCTAGGCCTTCGAAACCTCCTCTACAGGAGGTTATGGGAGGTCAGCTCAGGCGAGCTTGAGAGGGCCTTAATAGCTAGGGGACTCGCTAGGGACTCGAGGGTATACCTTATTGACGAGCCGCTGTCCTACACCGACATGAGGTACCAGCTGATAATAATGAAGCACTTAAGACAGCTCGCCCGCAACGGTAAGCTCGTCATAGTAGCTTCAAACCAGCTTAACCCCCTCCTAAACTACGTGGACCACATACTCGCCCTCCGGGACGGCAGGCTCTTCATAAACGCACCGCTAAGTGAGGGGCTCGATGAGGAAGCGTTAAGCAAGCTCTACGGTGTTAGGGTTAGGATAATAGTGAGCGACGGGCTTATCGACGCGATACCTGTTGAGTGAGGGTAAAAGCCCCACGCCACCGTTAATACCGCCTCCTCCAATACTAGGTGGTGTCGGTGTTGACGGGCATTAAGTACGAGAGGGTGATGGGCGTCAAAACCCTTGCTAGAACGGGCTGGATGCTCAGAGGCATACACCCGCAGGTAGCTGAGACTGTCGCATCCCACACCTTCGAAACAGCTTTCATAACTATGCTGATAGTGGATGAGGTTAGGAAGGCTGGGCTGAAGCTCGACGGCCTCAAAGCGCTTGAGATAGCTCTACTCCACGACATCCCCGAGTCCGTGGAGGGCGATATAGTTAAGTGGTCTAAGGACAGGCTTGAGGAGGTCGTTAAGCTAGAGGAAAGCGCTCTGAAAGAACTGGGCCTTGAGATCTACTCATGGATCGTTGAGGAGCTGGACGAACTCTCAACTCCGGAGGCAGTCATAGTTAAGATAGCGGACAACCTAGCCACAGCGCTCCAAGCAGCGAGATATGTTAGGATAGGTTACGGCGGCGCCTCCGAAATACTTGACTCGTGCCTGAAGGCGGCCAGGAAACTTGCTAGGACCCGCCTAAGCGGGGATCTATCCGCAATAGTCGGAGCCGTTGTTGAGGATCTAGCTAAAAACTGTTATCCTAGAAGTAGCGACGCATGCGGCTAAGCTTCCCAAACGCCGACTACCCGCCTACTCCACAATACCGCACCTGCGGGCCTCCTCGAAAGCCCTGAAAAACTCGTAGTCTGTGTCCGACACCTTATCCCGCCACCCAAGCCTCTCGTAGAACCTCCTAAGCAGTTTGAGAGACGTTGTGACGTGCCGGAAGTTCCTCACCGAAACCACCCTCAAACCCTAACGTTGCAACAAGGGTTTTATTGCTGACCATGCTGAATATTCACCATGCCGCACCGGCGGAGCCTTAATTAAAAGCGAGGCACCCATGCAATACCTTCGGGAGTTCTTGAAAATAATAACATTATCCTTAATTACACCCTCAGCCCTTAATTAAGGGAATTACCTCGTGAGCGCAGGTGGTCTGAAAACCATTGCCTGCGTCGGGATCGCGGGAGCGCTCTTCATAGCCGCTACGCACTACGCTCTAAAGCCGCTCTTCATAATCGCCGCGTTCTTCGACTGGCTGCCCGTGGCTGCTGGGTGGATGAAGATCCGCCCATCAGAAATACCTCCGAGAGCAAGGCCTGCGGGCATGGTGCACGGCGTAATAACGGCTGCCGCCTACGCAGCGGGCATAGCGTGGCTAGCGATAACCAACGCAGGACCCGTGAATCTGGGGTTCGCCTTCCTAGAACTATGGTTCGCCGCCGTAGTCGCGGGGATGTACGTGAAGAAGGTTGAATCGGAGTCTGTAGGGGCTTAGGCACACCCAAGTCCGTAGCGGCGCTCAGAACAGCCTAAGCTCTATTGGAGGCTAGAGGGCGTATTACATACGCATACCTTCACCTCCCATCGATACATTGTTGGTGATTCTTGCTGGGATCCGCTAACGTCAAACACGTGAGGTATAAGCATTGCTTATTTAACCTTAAGTCCGCAATCCTCTGATGAGGACATTAGCATGGCCGGTAGCGCTGCGGTTGAGGCTGTTAACCTTAGGAAGAGGTACGGTGAGGTTGAGGCGTTGAAAGGACTTAACCTAAGAGTAGGGTACGGGGAGATATACGGGTTAATAGGCCCTAACGGGGCTGGGAAGACAACCACGCTGAAGTGCGTTGTCGGCCTTCTAAAGCCTAACGCCGGACGTGTTAGCGTCTGCGGCTGGGACGTGGTTAGGGAGCGTGTTAACGCATTAAGGAACGTTAGCTACGTTCCCGAAAACCCTGTAGTGTTTCAGAACCTCACAGTTGAGGACTTCATCAAGTTCATCATATCCCTAAGAGGGCTTGCGTGGAGTGACGTTAGGGAGGAATTCGAGGACTACCTAAGGAAATTCAAGCTCGTAGGGAAGAGGAGGGCGTTAATGAAGGAGCTCTCCCGCGGAATGGTTCAGAAGGCCCTAGTCATTGCGGCACTGCTGGTTAGGCCTAAGGTGCTCGTTATGGACGAGCCAATGGCCGGCATGGATCCTGAAGCCCAGCACGTGTTCAAGGAGGAGGTCAGGAGAGCGGTTGAGGGCGGCGCCACGGCCCTCATATCGAGCCACCTCCTCGACATGGTTGAAAGGTTCTGCACTAGGGTCGGGATAATCGATGGCGGCCGCTTGGTTATGGAGGGAAGCATTAAGGAGGTTAAGGAAGCTGCCGCGGGGAGTGAGAGCTTAGAGGAGGTCTTCCTGAAAGTGGTGTCAGGCTCCGGCAGATAGTGCTCCACGGAGGTGCTTCAGCGCTGGGTCTTAAAGAGCAGTTAACCATTATGAAGTACGTCATTAAGGACGCAGTCATAAACCCTGTGATCAGGTCGAAGTCCGGCGTAGTTTACATAGTGTTTATGGCGTTAGGATTTACAGCGCTACTCGCCTCCCTAGCCTCTAGCCCGGGTCGTGGGGGGCCTGCCGGAACGCCAATCAGCTACGGGATTAGGGCTTTCCTGCTTGCCCACGGCCTAAATAGGTTCGCAGTTGCCGACATGGTTAGCGCCGCCTTAACAGCCATAACGGTTCTGGCGTTCGCCCTCACCCCTCCTAAGGTCTCGGTTAGGGGGGCTGAGTACGAGCTAGTGTTAACCCAGCCTATAGAGGTTAGGGACTTCATTATGGGTAAGGCGTTAGTCAGCGCTACCCAGCAATTCATGTTCGTCCCGTACATCCTCTCAATGCTTATAATCTCATCATTCATCGCTCCAAACCCCACGAAAGCCTTGCTCGCCATCCTATCCTTCCTCCTCATAAGCACGTACTTCACCCTACTCGACACGGCCACAAATCTCGTTGCCTTAGCCCTAGCTAGGCGTGGCTTGAGGAAGGCGTTTAGAGCAGCATGCCTGGCGTACCTGGCTGTAGGGCTCGCCCACACCGCCCTTCTCAAGTACCCCTCACCCATCCTGGCGGTGCCGCTCAAGCCGCTCGCCGCCTCCCTAACCTACTCGCTCGCAATCTCGCCCAGCGTTGCTGAGGTGGGTGGTTGGCTAGCCCTATCGTTAATCCCTATCGCCGCCATATTCGCGCTAATACCTCCTCTAGCAGACGCGGTTGAGGTGGAGGACCTCAAGCCGCTAGCGCTTCCAGGCGGCGTCAGGCGCGGAGCGGTTGGCGGGAAGAGGGTTAGGGGGCGCCAAGTGCTTAAGGGCCTCGACCTAAGCTCGCCGGGCAGGGCCGTGATGAGCGTGATGTACTACTCCTCAATACTGAGCGTGACTCACCTGAGGTCCTTAGCAGCCGCCATAACAGTGCCTGCGGCAGCGTGCCTAGCTACGAGGTACTTCCTACCCGCATGGGTTACCGGCGTCGTGGGCTTCACTGCATATATGGTAATACCCCTAGCAACGGCGTTAACGCTTACCTCACTACTCAACATAATCATGGTTAGAGACCTAATGACCTACTGGATATACCGCGTCTACCTAGCTAATATGAAGCCAGCCGCCACAGCCCTCCTGCTGAAGGTATTCACGTACACGATGGAGGCCGTGGTGGTTATGGCCACGTCAATCACCGCATTAACTCTAAACCCGATCGACGCGCTTATAATCCCGGTAGCCGCCCCGGCAGCGGCACTCACATCCTTCGCGGCACTCGCACTCGTAACGTACTTCGCCTCAAAAAGAAAGATAGTCAAGCAGGCACCGACAGGCATGTACGTAATGGAGTCCTCAATAGTCTTCATAGTAGAGATATTCTTCATCGCAACGCTGGTAGCGGCCCCCATCATAACACGAGCACTAGCAGCATCCAGCACCACAACCCTACTAACCGTGGCGTCAGCGGCAGCAGCCGCGACCGCAACCCTAATACTAGGGTTGAAAGAGATCCTAGCCAAGCTAATGGAGCGGTACGACATAGTAACATAAGACCCTATAACGACAACGAAGAACCAAAACCACGCGCCAGCAAATCAAAACTTAAAAGACGGGTCAAGTAGAAAGTTACGGGCCCGTCGTCTAGCCCGGTTAGGACGCCGCCCTTACAAGGCGGAGGTCCGGGGTTCGAGTCCCCGCGGGCCCACCATTTACATCGGCTCTGTTAATTTCTAGGGCGAATTCGCCGGTTTATTTACGTGTTCATGTAGTGGCGGTTTCCCATGCGTGAGTTGCATGAGTTTTTCTTCAGTCGTGTCATATGACATTGTGCCATTGTTGTCATATGATAGTTTTCATTCTCTATATCCTACCTAAGCTATAGTTTCTGGATTCCTTATCCTGTTTCTC
>JAMOVB010000173.1 GCA_027061705.1 Desulfurococcales archaeon | reverse complement strand
CCTCAGCGGCCTCCGGGTCGGGGGATATGCGCTTGAGGAACTCCCTCCTAGGCTTCCTCATCTTAAGCACAGCGATCACGTCCTCAGCAGCCCTTAGGACGAGCTCAACCTCCTTCGGGTTCTTACCCGTTAGCGCCGCTATGGCCTTAGCCGCTAGTGATGGTTTAACCTCGTCCAGCTTGAAGACCATGCCCTTAGCCTTGAGGACGACCTTAGAGGTGATTACCACGACGTCACCGTCCTTAAGCCCTGAGCAGCGCTCCTCAGCCGCCTTAACTATAAGCTCAGCTAAGTCCGTCCCGACCCAAACCTCAGGCAGTCTCAGCCCGCACAGGCTTATCTCGCCCTCCATACGCCTCACCGAAGCCGTTGAAGACTACACTATGTCTCTCAAAAACATATCGGTAAGCAATATGTCTCAACCAGTCATATCCGGTAACCTTAAACCTCACGCAGTAAATTTACTCACGCGTGCAGAGCATGCATCAGAGCAAGTCATCCCTGAGAAAGAGCGTAGTTAGGGAGGCGTTCACAACCCCCGGCCGGAACCTAATACTGCTCATACTGGCTGTTAAGGGCGAGATGCACGGGTACGAGCTACTTAAGGAGATAGAGTGCATGACTGCCGGCCTCTGGAGGCCGTCCCACGGCCACCTCTACACACTGCTCAACAAGATGGTTGAGGAAGGCCTCCTCAAGGCTAAGGAGGAGTATAGGGGGAGGGTTAGGAGGGTTAAATACAGCCTAACTAGGAAGGGGCTGGAGAGGCTGGCCATAGCTAATGACGTGATACTTCAGATACTCTACAACATAGTCAGAGCTCACGAGGAGCTGGGCAGGAAGTTGAGGGAGTTAAGCCTCGTCGAGCCCCGCAGGATGAGCGTGGAGGTCGTTAAGGAGTACTTAAGAACCCTGAAGCAGGTCAGGAGGATCGTTGATAACAGGATAGAGTATCTTGAGAATATGCTTAAGGACATGGGCGGCGGTTAGGGGCGCTCCCCTTTTAAGAAAGTCCGCAGTCGAACCTAAGGTTTCGGTGTGGGGGTTGAGCAACGTTAACCCGGCCGTTAAGGCCACCGCGTGCCTCGCGTACATGACGGCGTTCTACGCCACGATGTCGTTAGTGGGTGTGGCAGTCAACGCCTCCCTAGTGACCTACGCAGGCATAGCCGGCCTGGCGGCCATAGCGGCGTCAATACTTATTAGGAGGTGGTGGACGGCCTACCTCGTCATGAGCTCCTACGCCGTCTCCATGGCCGTAGCCGCGGTGTCAGGGCACACGATGCTTGCCGTGGCCAGCGCCGTGAGCGCCGCCCTCTACTTCACAAGCATGAAGGCCGTTGAGAGTGAGGAGACGGGTAGGGGAGGAGGGGCCTAGTCGTTTTTAGGAAGTCACGCCACGTCCTCCCGGATGGGAAACCTTGATATTGCGTGACCTCCTTGAATCTTAGGTGTGGGGCTTGCTGTGCTGTGGTGGGGGAGTGGTTGAGGTCCGCGAGATCTTCAGTAAGTACGGGCCCGACTCGCAGGTCGTGGTTAGGGGTTGGGTTCACAGGGTCTTTAAGGTCGGGGGCAAGATCTTCGCCTGGGTTAGGGACCCGACCGGCGTGGTTCAGGTGGTTTTCGAGAAGTCATCAATACCTGAGGACGTGTGGCCGAAAGTTAAGAAGCTAACTAGGGAGTCGAGCCTTGAGGTCGAGGGCGTTGTTAGGGAGGATCCGAGAGCCCCGGGAGGTAGGGAGGTGCTGGCTAAGAACGTTAAGATATACTGCATCTCACCCCCATTCCCCATAAGGGGTAAGGAGGACATTGAGTTCCTGCTCAACGTAAGGCACCTGTGGCTAAGGTCGCGGCGCATGACGGCGATAATGAAGATAAAGCACACCGTGCTTGAGGCTCTCAGGGAGTGGCTCCTTAAGGAGGGCTGGTGGGAGGTAACGCCCCCAATACTGACGTGCTCGGCTGTGGAGGGCGGCGCAACGCTCTTTGAGGTTAAGTACTTCGATAAGAAGGCATACTTGAGCCAGTCAGCCCAGCTCTACCTCGAGGTGCTGATATACTCCCTAGGTAAGGTCTGGTCCCTAACACCATCCTTCCGAGCCGAGAAGTCTAGGACTAGAAGGCACCTCAGTGAGTACTGGCACCTAGAGATCGAGGGCGCTTGGTACGACATGGAGGACACGATGAAGGTCGCTGAGGAGCTGGTGGCGCACGCCGTTAGGAGGGTTCTTGAGGAGAGGCGTGAGGAGCTCCAGCTCCTTGGAAGGGACGTCAGCAAGCTCGAGCCCGCCCTCGAGACGCCCTACCCGAGGATAACCTACGATGAGGCTATAGAGAGGCTTAAGCGCAAGGGCTTCAACATCGAGTGGGGTGACGACCTAGGCGCTGATGAGGAGCGCGCGTTGACTCAGGACTTCAGCAAGCCGTTCTTCGTAACGCACTTCCCGAAGAAGATCAAGGCCTTCTACATGAAGCTAGACCCGAACAGGCCTGACGTCGTGCTTGGGTACGACCTCCTAGCGCCGGAAGGGTATGGGGAGATCATCGGCGGGTCGCAGAGGGAGGATGATTACGGGAAGCTCCTCGCGAGGATTAGGGAGGAGGGGATGGATCCGAAGGACTATGAGTGGTACCTGGACTTAAGGAAGTACGGCAGCGTCCCCCACTCGGGCTTCGGGCTCGGGGTCGAGAGGCTGGTTATGTGGGTTGCGGGCCTAGACCACATAAGGGACGCTACGCCGTTCCCGAGGTGGAGGGGGAGAATATACCCCTAAGGCGGTGCGGAGGCCTCACTCGGCCTCAAGCTCGAGCTTAACGGCTATGGTGTCCATACCCTCGTAGGCCTTGAGGATTTTCTCAAAAACCTCCGCCTTCTGAAGGTGGTTCATCACGGCCCCAACCGCTAGCGACGAGCACACCTTCCCGAATACGTACATGCCGAAGAAGAGTATGGAGCCCACCACGCGGTCGTAGAGGTCCGTCACTATCAAGAACGCGTCCTCACCCCCTAGCATGCTGAGGTCCGACTTACTTATGTCGCGGAAGTCCGACCTGAACATCACTGTGAAGTGGGCTGACGTCACCACGAAGTAGTAGGACTCCGTGATCCTCACAGCAACCATGACGTCTAAGTCGCAGTTACGGACGTCGTACGGGCTCATGACCTCCTCCAAGCACGCCTCATCATACTTGATTCCGTAGACCGTAACCTCCCTCGATGTCAGCTCGCTGATCCTCAACGCCTTCTTAATCAGCTCCTCAGCCCTTCTGAACGCTTTTAAAACGAAGTCGCGGAAGTCGGGGCCTAGGTCTGAGAGTTGAGCATCAATGATCTCCAAGAGGCTCCACACCCGAGTATTTCGCTGAATCATTAATTTAAGGTTTTATTAACACAACACACCGTGGGGAAGCACACCTCCATACCTGCTATTTAGAACATCCGTAAGATAAGGAGTTGATTACGTTATTGGAAGTGCTTACACAGGATGTTTAATTAAACTCACTATCTCTCTAAAGTATTTTAGCCCCCCACAACCACACTAACAGGTGGGCGGCGCTGATCCTCGAGGAAATATGCAACTACGTATGCAACGAGGCCGGAGCTAGGGGCGAGTACGGCGTTGTCGAGGCCGGTGTTAGCGTTAGGTACTCGTACGTGCTGCTTAGGAGATTGAGCGACGGTGCCGAGGGGCTAGGCATGGCTTACTCGCCGATAGAGGATTTAAGCCACGGCGACTCGAAAGCCCTTCTCGAAGCGCTCGGCAGGTTAAACGTGAGCGACGCATGCTCCCTGACCGACTCACCCTACCCCGTCGTTAAGTCGCTACTTGTTGCGTATCTTAACGCCCTAACCACGTTCATATACGACGTCCCTCCCGAGGCTGTCGGTAAGGACGTGCTTGACGTCATGGGGTTTAGCAGGGACGACGTGGTTGTGGTTGTGGGTTACATAGGCCCTGTGGTTAAGGGGTTGAAGGGCAGGGTTAGGAAGGTCTTAGTGCTTGAGCGTAACCCCAGGAGGAGGGGGCAGGCCCTCCCAGACACGTCGGCCCCTAGGGTGCTGCCTAAGGCGAGCAAGGTAGTGGTTACCGGGGCAACTCTCGTTAACGACACTCTAGACTCGGTGCTTGAGCTCGTCCCACCCGACGCTGAGGTGGCGTTAGTCGGAGCTACGGCCAGCGTGCATCCGGAGCCGCTCTTCAGACACGGCGTCAGCGTCGTCGCAGGCTTCAGATTCTCGAGGGGGTCCCTACGCGACGCCGTTAGGGCGGTTAGGGTGGGTTGCGGGACCTCGGAGGTTTACGGGATGGGCTTCAAGTACGCCGTCACTCGCCGCTCAGGTACTTGAGAAGCCTCTTAAGCCTTAGGGCCTCGGCAAACACGTAGGCGGCGAAACCCACTGACGACGCAAGTAGCACGGGGTTCACGGATCCGGAGAGTATGGAGTAGCTTATGATGAACGCCGCGTATGCCAGCGATACTGGGAGCAGGCGCGGCACCGGGGTATTCATTATGAACACGTAGCCGGTCAGTAGGGGGTTCCCTGACTTAATGGCTTCGTACCTCCCGTCCGGAAGCTGCCTAACTAGGCCTGCCGCCTTAAGCCTGTCGAGATGGTACTTGACGGTGGATGCTGACCTCAGGCCGACGGCGTGCTGAAGCTCCCTAACACCCATTGGGGAGCCCCTGCTAAGCATCGTTAAGTATATCTTGAAGGCGGT
>JAMOVB010000172.1 GCA_027061705.1 Desulfurococcales archaeon | reverse complement strand
GCCAATCACTACCTTCCCCTTGAAGAGGGATTCATGATAAGCCCCATCATACAGTCTAGTCTTAACGCCCCTCTCCCTAAGCCTAGACTCCACAACCTCCTCCGGCACTGCCGCTGGGTCTAGAGAGTCGGACGCCACTATGTAGTTGCACGCGTACCCGAAGGACGGTATCCACGCCCAATACTCCCTAACGACCTTGAACACGGACTTAACGTTGTTGAGCACCCACCCGTAAGTGCGTGGGTAGAAGAATGAGTTACCAGCCTGCGTAACCATGACGCCGCCCTCCTTAAGCACCTCCTTAACCATCCTATAGAACTCCTCGCTATACAGCCTCCTCGATATCTCGGGCCCGTAGGGGTCTGTGAGGTCCAGAATCACAACGTCAAAGTAGTGCTTAGGGGACTTCTTGCCAACCCACTCAAACCCGTCGTGAATCACTAGCTTAGCTCTGGGGTCGTCGAAGGATCCTTGATGCATGAAGTCTAGATACTTCCTAGCGAACTCAACGAGCTCCCCATCGATATCGACCATAACGGCCTCCTTAACGGTTGAGTGCTTGAGAGCCTCCCTCAACGTGGCGCCCTCACCGCCCCCCACGATCAGCACCCTCTCGGGCTTCGGGTGGGCGGCCATTGCCGGGTGAACCAGTGTTTCGTGGTACATGAACTCGTCAAACTCGGTCGACTGTATGTAGCCGTCGAGGACCAAAGCCCTGCCATACTCGAAGAACTCGATTATCTGAACCTCCTGATACTTGGTCTTCGCCGTCAGTATGAACTTCTTAATCCTAGTCATGAACGCCGCGTTCGGCGACACACCCTCAAGCACTACCGGCCCGTACTTGAAGCACGAATCCACGTAACACCACCTCAAAGAACTCAACGTAGCTTAATATTAAAAGGAACGATGGGAACTTAAGGTGGATGATTGATGCGTGAATGGCTTGAGAAGAGGTTTGAGAGGCAGTTAAAGCTCCTCGGCATCGACGGGCAGTTAAGACTCGCCAACTCCTCAGCCCTCATAGCCGGGCTAGGCGGTCTGGGTTCGGCAGCCTCCCTATACCTAACGGCGGCCGGCATAGGCAGGCTAGTGCTAATCGATAATGGGGTGCTGGAGTTAAGCAACCTGAACAGGCAGATCCTATACACCACTGAGGACCTAGGGCGTCCTAAGGCCCTCGCCGCGGCTGAGAGGCTTAGGGCGCTGAACCCGCACACCGATATCGAAGCCCACGTCATGAGCGTTAAGGACGCGGGTATTGAGAACCTAGTCAGCGATGTTGACGTTATTCTAGACTGCCTGGATAACTGGGACTCGAGAATGGCGCTCGACAAGCTATCCTGGACTCTAAGGAAGCCCCTAATCCACGGCGGTGTTAACGCATACTACGGGCAGGTAACTACGGTAGTGCCTGGTGAGACGCCCTGCCTCAAATGCATCTTAGGGCCGGCGCGTAGCTCCGGCAGAGAGTCCCCGCAGGTCCTAGGACCTACGGCAGGCGTTGTAGGCGTTCTCCAAGCGGCTGAGGCCGTGAAGCTGCTGGCCGGGGTCGGCGAGCTCCTTAAGAATAAGTTACTCATCGTCGACCTGAAGAGGATGGAGTTCACCGTCCTTAAGCTGATCCCGCCTAAGGAATGCGTGTGTTGGTAGGTACCCGTCATGGAGCTAGAGCTCCCGTACGAGCGGGCTAGGAGAGGGCAGGCGGAGGCATGTAAGCGCATAGCTAAGAACTTAGGTAGGAAGGTAGTTCTTAAAGCTCCCACAGGCTTCGGGAAGACTGTAGTCGCCATAGTCTCTCATAAGGGGGTCGGCAGGGTCCTCTACGCCGTCAGAACGATTAACGAGATGAGCCCGGTGATTAGGGAGTTAAGGCGTGTTGGGGCGAGCTACTCAATAGTGTTCAGCGCGTCTAGGATGTGTCCGCTAGTTCAAGACATACGTGGCGGGGAACCCGAGGACTTCTGGGCGGGTTGCAAGATACTAAGGGTTAGGGGTATGTGCCCCTACTTCCATAACGTCAGTAGGGCGGTTAGCGGGGCTGAGGATATACTTAGGAGGCACCCCAGCAACGACCCGAGGGTTCTGGCGTCAGCCATACCGTCTAAGCTGGGGTCCTGCCCTTTCTTCACGTTAACGGAGCTGGCTAAGGGGGCAGAATACGTGATAGTGACGTACCCTTACGTCTTCCGTGATGAGGTTTTCGAAACTGCCTTCAAGGACGTCGGGCCGGATGAGTTCTACCTAGTGCTTGATGAGGCGCACACGCTTCTCATACCCGAGTCCGTAGTTAGTGAGGAGGTTAACGAAGTGACTGTTGAGAGAGCCCTCAAGGAGGTGAGGCAGTACGGCTGCGGCGAGGAGGTGTGGAGGTATCTGAACCTACTGAAGAAGGTTGTGGAGGGCCAGAACAGCAGGTTGTTGAGGAGGGTTGATAAGGGCGAGATACTACCGGATGAGGGTATAGTCACGCTGCTTGAGGACGCTCTTGCCGACATAAGGCTTAAGAAGCTCGTAAGGCTCGTCAGTCCCAGCGACGCCGTATCGCTAAGCACTAAGTTAAGCAGGGTTGTTAAGTTCCTACGCTACCTAAGGGAGAAGGACTTCCGACCGTACGGGCATGTAAGGGACGACGGGGTGAGGGAGGTTAAGGCACTGCCCCTCGGGTACTCCTTCATAGCTAGGAGGCTGTCCATGTTTAAAGGGGTTCTAATGATGTCGGGCACGATGCCCCCGCCCAGAATCCTTAAGCCGATCTGCGGTGAGGACTTCGTATATATAGACGTTGAGGCCGAGTACGGCAGGGTGTTCCCACGCCACAACATATTCTTCCTCGTTGTGACTGGAGTCACATCAAGCTACAGGAGTAGGGGGGAGGACATGTACGGGAGGTATGCTGAGCTAATAACTGAGGTTGTTAAGGCAGTCCCTAAAGGCGTGGTGCTGGCGGTCTACCCGAGCTACGCCCTCTTGAGCAGCGTGTCCAAGCACGTGCTTACGGAATGCCCTCAGTTTGAGGAGGGGCGTGAGACAAGGTACGAGGACTTCCTAAGAGCGGCTAGGTCTTCAGGCAAGACGCTAATACACTGCGTCGCCGGCGGGAAGCTTAGCGAGGGCCTCGAACTGCTGGATGAGAAGGGACGCTCACTGATAAAGGCCGTAGTGATTGCCGGGGTTCCGTACCCGAAGCCGGACGACTACGCCAGGGACTTCGAGAACGTGATGAAGTCCGTGGTTGAGGCGAACCCGCGTGAGTACGTGATGGAATTGCCAGCGGCGATAAAGGTAATGCAGGCGGCTGGGAGGGCTGTGAGGTCGGAGGCGGATGAAGCGGCAATAGTGCTTGCAGACAGGAGGTTCCTTAACCCCAGGTTAAGGGAGTTGCTGAACGTCCGCTACGACGCCGTGGTCAGGGAGGCTGCGGAGGCGGGGGAGCTTGTGAGGAAGTTTCTTGAAGGAAGGATTTGAGGCAGGACACGAGTGTGTAGATCATTATTAAGTACCCTATTACGACTGCCGTAGATGACGGCGCATAACCTATCAGTGCATACAGCCCGGAGGACTCTACAGACACTATTGTCGAGCCAGCACTCCTTAAGATTGTGTTGAGGGGGCCGGCCCCATAGAGCGGTAGCGTAAGTATGCCGACAGACAGTATTAGCGTGGCGGCAACAGCGCGTGCCCGCCCCCTGCCCCCCAGCCTTTGGACTGCGATGGGTGCTAGCGGCACTGGCGAGGCGTAACCTAGTATGAGGGAGATCAGCAGCAGGCTTCCGGACCCCATTAGGTAGGCGGTAACGCCCGTCACTATGGAGGCTAGGGAGAGCGTAAGTGAGGTGGATGCGAATACGCTGAGCGTAAGCCCGCCGCCCCTGCCCGAGAGCGCCAGGAAAGCTACCGCAGCGGCGAAGGTTGCTAAGCACGCCAGTATCGGCGACATGAATAGGGCGAGTGCCAGTATCAATACGGATGTAGCCACAACCTCGCCGACAGGTGCTTTAGACAACCTACCACCACACCCTCAAGTCTTCCTAGCATTCACGCCCTAATGAAGGCCCCCCTCACACCCTCTCCAACGAACTCGCGGTCCTCGATAACCGCCTCACCACCGACGAAGACGTGGCGGGCCCACCCACACAGCTCTAACCCCTCATACGGGGTCCACCCGACCTTATAGTGAAGGGCATCCGCCCTAACCCTAAAGCATAGGTTCGGGTCAATTAGCACGATATCGGCATCCGAACCCGGGGCCAGCGCCCCCTTCCTCGGGTACAGCCCCGCGATCCTCGCAGGATTCTCTGAGGTTACCTCAACATAGCGCTCTAACGTCAGTAATCCTAACTTCCTCACCCCGTACGTGAATATGAGCGGGAACATCGTCTCAAGACCCGGTATGCCTCCCCAAGCACTCCACACATCACCCTCCTTCTCCTCAGCAGTCGATGGCGCGTGGTCGGAGGTCACGGCATCTATGGTGCCGTCCGCTAGAGCCCCCCATAAAGCCCTGACATCATCGCTCGTCTTGAGCGAGGGATTCATCTTCAAGTAATTCCCCCACCTAGCGACGTCATCCTTAGTGAATACCAGGTAGTGCGGGCAGGTCTCAGCAGTAACTCTGACACCCGAGGACTTACCCCACCTAACGGCCTCCGCCCCAGCCGCCGAGGATATGTGTGCTAGGTGTATCGGGGTGTTCAAGCGCCGAGCTATGTTGATAACCCTA
>JAMOVB010000171.1 GCA_027061705.1 Desulfurococcales archaeon | reverse complement strand
GGAGGATATTCATCTGGTTCGGCCCTAGGACCCCGGGAGCGGTCAGTATTGAGTTGTTTAGGGAGATATCGGCTAAGGCTAGGGAGCTTAAGACAGGCATAACCATGCACTTAGCTGAGGTGCCTGAGGACGTTGAGTACATGACTAAGGAGTTCGGGAGGAAGCCCGTCGAGTTCGCCCACTGGGTCGGCTTGACAGGCGATAACGTTGTCCTAGTTCACGTGGTCTGGGTAAGTGATGATGAGATCTCACTGCTGGCTAGGACAGGCACCCACGTAAGCCATAACCCGTCAAGCAACAGTAAACTAGGCTCGGGCATAGCTAGGGTAGCTGACATGCTTAAGGCAGGGGTTAACGTGACCCTAGGTTGCGACGGCGGCCCAAGCAACGATAATTACGATATGATCGAGGAGATGAAGATTGCCGCGCTCCTGCAGCCCGCAGTAAAGCATGACGCCTCAGTAATTAGGGCTGAGGACGTGCTGGAGATGGCTACCGTGAGGGGCGCTAAGGCACTCGGGCTTGAGAGGGAGGTCGGATCTATAGAGGTCGGTAAGAAGGCGGACATCATAGTGGTTAACTACTGGGACCCGAAGCTAATGCCGCTTAACGACCCGGTATCACACCTGGTTTACGCGGCGCACGGCGATGATGTTAAGCACGTTATCGTTGACGGCAAGGTTATAATGAGGGACAGGAAGGTTCTAACGATGGATGAGGACAAGGTCCTCGAGAACGTGCAGAAGCATGCTAGGGAGCTGTTCGAGAGGGCCGGCGTGTGCGTCGAGCCTGACCTGAGATGGCCAATTGTATAAGGGGTGTTTCGACAACCGTTAAACTTTATTCTCAACCAACACACTTCTTATAGGGTCGCTAAGCATTGGTGAGTAAGTACGTACAGGAGGTAATAGCGAAGCGGATTGCTGGAGACATAGTTATGAGTAACGACTACGGCCCGGCATTAAGGAGGTGGCGCGAGGTATTCAACGCTACGCAGCAGGAGCTTGCGAGGATAATGGGTATAAGTGCTTCCGTCATAAGCGACTACGAGAAGGGGAGGAGGTCGCCTGGAGTTAAGTTCCTCCGCAGGTTCGTCGACGCCCTCCTACTTATAGACTCTAAACGGGATTGGGCCGTCGTTAAGCAGCTTGCCAGATCCCTAAGCATTAACGTTGGGGCCATACTGGATGCTAGAGAGTTAAGCGTGCCGCTGAGCCTGTCGCAGCTCGTTGACATTGTTGAGGGCATTGTCGTGAACTCCTACATACCTCCCTCTCTAGAGCTCTACGGGTATACCGTCATAGACAGCATAAGCGCCATAGAGACGATGAGCGGGAATGAGTTCTGGCAGATAATGGGTACGACGAGCAGGAGGGCTCTGATATTCACTAAGGTTCACTTAGGTAGGTCGCCGATGATAGCGGTTAGGGTCGCCCCCGTTAAGCCGGCTGCCGTGGTTTTCCACGGGACTAGGAAGGTTGACCCGCTAGCCATAAAGCTTGCTGATAGGGAGGGCATACCCTTAATACTCTCTATTAAGGAAGGGACCAAAGAGCTGATAGACGCGCTTAGAAACGCTACTTCGCAGCATCTATGAACTTAAAACCCTCACGAGAGCCGTAACTCCCTACTCACTACCTGAAGTCAGAATCAGTATGGCCTGCGCTATGTCGCCCCCTGCCTGCTCTAACGCCCGTATCGCCTCATCCCTGCTAACCCCCGCCTGCTCCATAACGAACTTAATATCGTCTTCCGAGAAGCTAACCTCAGACACTGTCGCCTCCCGCCTCTCCAGAACCTCCTCAGAACCCCCTATGATCTGATATACCTTCTGATCCCTAGTCTTTATGACCAGCACCTGAGGCGACCTGATGACTATCTCCTTATCATCAAGCGTTATCGTCACGGACCTAACACCGCCTAACTCGCCTACGTTCAGCCCGAACCTCTTCATAGCCCTCTTAAGATCTCTTGGGTTCATGGGGAACATCGCGGCGCAACCTCAGTTCAGCTTATTACCTGAAAAAATAAAGGGTTTTCTCAGGTGCTGGATGTGAGTAGGTTAGAAGTTAAGGTGCTTGGCGGAGGCCGTGAGGTCGGTAGAGCTGCGGTGGCCGTAGGTAGGCCCGGATCCTACGTACTGCTAGACTACGGAGTTAACTTTAACGAGCGTGACGAGCCGCAACTACCGATGCACATAAGGCCCACCGATGTTGAGGCGTTAATACTTACGCATGCCCACCTAGACCACATAGGCGCCGCACCACTGCTATTCACCACCTCAAGACTACCGGCAGTCATGACCCCCGTAACCGCCGAGCTAAGTGAGGTTATGATTAAGGACTTCCTTAAGCTATCAGGCTACTACCTCCCCTTCGAGGAGGTCGACCTGAGCGTAATGCTTGATAACACCATATACACGGACTACGGCAGGAAGCTCTACTTCAACAGCTACGTCGTCGAACTCATCAACGCCGGCCACATACCCGGAAGCTCGATGGTGCTCGTCGACACCGGCGACGCTAGGGTACTGTACACGGGCGACGTGAACACCGTGGATACAAGGCTAGTTAAGGGTGCGGATCTAAGCGGCGTTAAGGCCGACGTACTGGTGATTGAAGGCACCTACGGCAACTCAATACACCCGCCTCGAGGCGAGACTGAGAAGGAGTTCGTCGAGCGTGTTGAGGAAGTCATAAGGTCCGGCGGCAACGTCCTAATCCCTGCATTCAGTCTAGGGCGGTCTCAGGAGATACTCGCCCTACTATATGAGAAGCTGCCGGAAGCCGACGTATACTACGACGGTATGATCAGGGTGATAAGTAGCATAATAGTGAGTCACCCGGAGCACCTGAATAGGTACGGCCTTGTCGCTAAAGCCTTAAGCGAGTTTAAGGCGGTGAGAAACTCAGGCGAGAGAAGGAGGATAGTTAAGCGTGAGGGTCAGGTGATAGTTTCTTCGGCGGGGATGCTTAAGGGAGGTCCTGCGCAGTACTACATAAAGAAACTGGCCAACAACCCGAAGAACGCCATATACCTAGTCTCCTACCAAGCCCCCGGAACGCCGGGGAGGACCATGCTGGAGACAGGGACCCTCACGCAGGGTGGGGAGCTGATTAAAGCTAGGGTAATGTGGTTCGACTTCTCAAGCCATGCCGGTATGGACGGCCTACTCAAACTAGCGAGGCAGGTAACCGGCTTGAAGAAGATAGTACTAATCCACAGCGGGGAGGACGTAGGCATGGAGTTCAGGAAGAGGCTTGCCGAACTCGTAGGCAATGAGAACGTGTTCTTCCCACTTAACGGTGAGACAATATCCATTGAGGTGTGACGCGTTGCGCGGTAGCGACGTAACGCTGGCCGAGTACCTTAGAGGTGAAGCTTCGGAACTGCCGAAGATAGTTGAGCGCCAGGCACGCCTCCTTAAGGAGTCCGGCGTTGCGAGAGCCTCGCTGGCCGACGAGCACGGCCTAGCTACTGGGGCTGGGGACTCCCACGCCGCTGCCGTATACGCTCAGCTAGTATCCCGTCACAACTTCATGGCCGCGGATCCCTACGAGCTCACGCTAGCACCTCCCCCGAACGGTAGGTACTTAATAGCAATATCTGTTAAGGGCAGGACGCGTGAGGTAGTAAAGAGCGTTACCACGCTGAAGAAGTTTGGCTGGAGGGCCCTAGCGGTAACGGCCGAGCCGTCCTCAGAACTGGCGAGAGCTTCAGACGCTGTCGTGAGGGTGTCGTATGGAGGGGGCAGCATGCCTGTCGGCGTCGGCAACTTCGCGTCCGTCCTAACCGTGCTGACCTGGATTCTCAGCGGGGAGGCTGCCGAGGCTCCATCCCCAAGCAAGCCCGTTAAGGAGCTTGCTGAGGCGATAGCGGGCGGTGCGGCGGCCGAGGTCGTAACCGTGGGTGAGGGTCTGGGGGTTGTGCCAGCATACTTCACGTGCCTTAAGCTATACGAGACACTATGCATGCCCTGCAGGAGCTACAGCATTGAGCAGTTCCTTCACGCACCCCTGTACTCGCTGTCCAAGAAAACCATAACAGTAGTGTTTCCCGACACAGCCGGCGTTAAGTCTAGGGTCCTGCAATCAATCCTCGAGAACGCTGGCCTAAGGTATGCTGTGGTGACGCCGCCTTCGGAGGGCGGTCCCTTAGCCCTAGTGCTTGGCGAATCTGCCCAAGCAGTTCTAGCGATTGCCGAAGCCTCCGAAGCAAGAGGGTTTAAAGTGCCTTGCTTCGAGGAACGCCGCGACTTGCTTGAAGCCTCAACACCCGTAATATACGGGTAAAGCTCCGTAACCGCCGCGGAGGGGTGCTGGCCTGAAGTACTTCTGCACAACGCCCCTCGGCCTAGAGCGTATCGCGGCGGAGGAGCTGAGGGAGCTTGGGGCTAGTGTAGAGGGTTTAAGGCCTGGCAAGGTGTTCTTCGAGGCTGAGGAGGGGTTCACGTACCTAGGTAATTACCTCCTAAGAACAGTTAACAGGCTACTCATACTCCTCACTAAGTCAAAGTTCAGCGAGCTTAAGGAGTTGAGGGAGGTGGCGGCAAGTATCAGCTACTCACCGTTCATCAGGCCGGACGCCACGTTCGCGGTACGTGCGGAGCGCGTAGGGACACATCCGTTCACGAGCGTTGATGTCGGTAGGGAGGTTGGGGCGGCGGTCATAGATTCCTTTAAGAGCGAGCGAGGTGTTAGGCTTAAGGTCAACTTAAGAAATCCGGAC
>JAMOVB010000170.1 GCA_027061705.1 Desulfurococcales archaeon | reverse complement strand
GCCAGACGATGAGTACGTCATGGACTTAGGCAATGTAGAGGGAGTCGGCAAGGTTTCAATGATAGTCACTACCCCTTCGAGGGTAGCGCCAATATCCGTTAAGGTTCCAGGAAAGTCTGTTAAGGTGACAGGCATCATAGGCACGGACGAAATTAACGTCGACGGCATACCCTTTGGCAGATCTAATAATGTGCTTATAGTTAGGCATGAGAAGAGTGAAATGAAGTACTTCCCTAAGAACGTCATTCTGCATGAGGTCCTTTCATACGTTCCGTTAAAAGCTGGACCCAAAGTTGAAGTCAGCGTTAGGAAGACAGGCGAAGATGAAGTTGAGATAACTGTGGAGAATACGGGCACGTCAGTAGTTAAGGACGTCGTTATAGTGGGTCTGTCCGCCGGGTTCGCGGTATTCCGGAGGGTGGTAGATAATCTAGTGCCTGGCGAGAGGAGAGTTTTAAGGTTTAACATTCCTAAAGACAGGGTCAAGTCACTCATAGTTAGGGCAATATATTATGGCGTGTGGGGGCAGACAGTAGTTACCAGAAGGTTAGAGGGTTAGAGCCCTAGTTAAACGCCAATCGCTCTCAAAACGAGGTCTATGAGAAACGCCAACGAGCCTACGAATATCGCTACCTTAAGCCAGGACCTCAGCTTCGCTGCTGTACGCTCCGCCTCTTCAACGCCCATTTTACTCATCCTAACCAGCCTAGCTATTGAGTATGCTATGATGATGTCAGTGGCTAAAGCGAGCGCTAAGTAGGGAGGGCCGTAACCCAGAAGCAGATACGGTATTGGAGATATAGCGATAACGCTGGCAAGTATTGTTGCAGCAACTATTCCCGCTTTCTCAATTCCCAGAACACGCGGCAACGATTTCACATCCCTAACCGCGTCGGCCCGGTAGTCCTCTATGGTCTTAACAACCTCCCTTCCTAGAAGTAGTAGGAATGCGTAGAGTGAAGGTATGAGAGCAGCCTTAACTAGTGCTACCCTACCGCACGCCTCAGCTAGGGATAGGCCGCCATATATTATTGATGCTGCCCCCTCAAAGGCCACAACAATGTTCCCCAGAAATCCCAGTTCCTTAATTCTGTAGGAGTACGCGTATAGGAGGGCGGTATTCAATACGACAAAGGCTAGTGATAGGGGACCCGAGAAGCACGGGAGAATGAACGCAGGTATTAGGAGGACTAAGCTGAATACGAGGGCCTCTCTCCGTGAGACAACACCTGAAGGTATCGGTCTATAGGGCTTGTTAATAGCGTCGACCGCAGCATCGTAGTAGTCGTTTATCACGTAACCAGATGCGGCGACTAGCGCTACAGTGACCATCGGGTATAGGGGGTTAAGAGGGGCGTCATGAACCGCTGTATAGACCGTGAGCCACCCTATTAGCGTGGTTATTAGTGAAGCTACGAGGTTATGCGGCCTTGTAAGCATTAGATATGCCCGAAGTTTACGGCTAATACTCACAATGGTCACCGTCTCCCATTTTCAGAACTTAAGTGCCTAAGCACCCTCTTTGAGATATTATAGCATCCCATACCCCGTTCTATGAGGCCCAGATCCACTAGCTTACCTATGCATTTAGCAGGGTCCTCTATCCTATAAAGTCCCCTCAGCTCTCTAATTGCTATTAACTCCCCCACAGACCTGTACCGAATGAAGTACTTAAGCACGGTTCTCAATTCCGGGTCTAATCCCTTCAAGATCTCCTTCAGATCTGAATCGTCAGCCATCCTCACCCCCTCTCGCTGCGGTTTCAGCGTCTTTAACCGTGAGACCCTTCAGTAGTAGTAGGTGTTTGGGAAATTATGTTCAGTTATAATTAGTGAGTCCTTACCCGAGAACCTACACACACCTATGAACGGGCAGGTACCCTCGGGAGCCTGCCTCCTGACGCAGAGAGGGTCGATGCGCGTGCAGTACCTCCTGCCAAACATCCAGAGGTAGTCATCAAAGACCAGCGGATCTACCCCACAAGCTCTTGCAACAAGCTTATATGCCTCTCTAACAGCTAGCCTTATGTTCACATCATCCTCCTCGCTAACCTCATCGCCCTTAGCAATCATGTTGATTAGTTTCTCATGAAGCGTGACGAGCCCTATCCTAAACGCTATCCTAACTAAGTGATTGTCAACAGGCACTTCGGAGTTCTCTATATCCACATACCTAAAGTAACCGCGTCTCGAGATAAACTTCGTAAGCAAGTACGGTTTCTTCTCCACAGGATCCGAGTATGCTTTAAAGGCCTTAAGCATATCGATAAGTCCGTGACCGGAGGGGCGCTTAAGGTAGTTGCCCGCAGATCTAACTAGGCGCAGGGCACTCCCTCCAAACATTCTAAGCAGCTTTCTACCTAGATCCCGAAGTAGCAGAGCCCTAACTTCCGGATCCCATATAACTCTCCCATCAACGCTTAACCATCTCTTAACATCATCCACGCTTATCCTAGCTAGACGTTCGGGACTGAAGAATTCAGGGTCCTCTGAGAGTTTCTTAGTGCCGAGTCTATAAAGTAAGTCAGCACCGTGGAAGAACTCACCATCCACATACCCTTCGAAGGGGCCGTACCTACTGGTTCGGTGGTCGATAGCAACCATAGCTAGGAAGTACCTGAGGGCGGTCTCAACGTCAGCATCTGCGGGAGGATAAAATCTTGTGTCGGTGAACGTATCTAAGGTTACGTTTCTCAGTACACTGCGTAGGATTCTCGCAAACCTACATATCCTTGCCCGATCAATGCTTAGAACCCACTCATCAC
Organism: Desulfurococcales archaeon; assembly: GCA_027061705.1. Taxonomy (GTDB): domain Archaea; phylum Thermoproteota; class Thermoprotei_A; order Sulfolobales; family NBVN01; genus WAOL01. Next base: position 2,008 of record JAMOVB010000170.1, on the reverse strand, counting down.
TTGTCAAGATTCTCACCTCTGTAAATACCCTTGTAAGTCCTTGAGGGTTTCTTAAGGAGTTTCACGAACACGAGCTGAGCTACTGGCGTGCACCGCTCAATTTTGAGGCCGTAAGGATTCATAACGTGTAACAATGCCTCCCCCCTACCCACGTAACCGGGATCCCATACTGTGCACACTAGTAGTACGCCGGACCTAAGTAGTGTTGACCTCGGGAAGCATAGGGCTACGTAATCTTCAGGTACTGAGACAACTTCATTGAACATTACCTTATACACTCCCTGACTAAGATACCACCAACCATCGGATCCTGGCTCCACCTCCTCAAACTCAGGCAATGACCTACGCTCCCGGCCTAAGGTTAAGTGTGACTTTAATTTAAAGACCTTCCTTAAACTAAGATCAACACCTGCAGGCTGAATCTGCCCTTGACTCACTAGGTTGGTGATGAAGTTGACGGCTTCATCGCCTGGCAATGCCAAAACGCCCACCAAAAGAAATTAGGGCTGGAGAAGGGATTAAACCTTAGCCTTGTGCCCAGCTTGCGGTGCACTTACCCCGAGCTTCATTAGTAGCTCGCAGAGAGCGCAGTATTTTCTGCCATATGACATTGGCTCGCCGCATAGGGGGCATAGGGGGAGTTCCGGCATCTTTAGATCCCACCTACTGAGGATTTTCTTAACTACCCTATCGTGCCACTCGATAATGTTAAGGGGGTAGGAAGGCTTAATACCCTCCATCTCGAACATCCGACTCCTAATCCTAGCGCGCAGCGACGGCAGTGCCTTAATGTAGGGGCAGTCCTCCTCCTGAAACTTAAATCCGCTGAGGAAAGCGTACTGCGTTACTTCATACTCAAATATTCTTCGCAAGGGCTTAACTCTACGAACAAAGTTACTGCTTAGGAGCGGGCTGAGTGGGTGAAGCTGCACTAACCTAGCGAGATCGAGTCTAAGTATGTCCATAACTATCGTTTGAACTTCATCGTTTAGGTTGTGCGCAGTGATGACCCTGTCGAAGTGCTCGTGCCTTGCTAGCCGGTTGAGTATTCTTCTCTTAATAATACCGCATAAGGTACAAGGTGTAATACGGATTCCTCGCTTCTCAGCCATCTCAATTAATTCCGTAAGCGTGAATCCTATTGAATCCTTGAATGACGTGATGTATACCTCCATACCGAATTTCTCAGCCATGTCAATAGCCCATTTAGCCTGCGACAGCCTATCGTACCCCTCAATACCCTCATCAATTATGGCTATACCTATCAACTCCGACCTATGTATGTCTTTAATTAGATCCAGTAACACGAAACTATCCTTACCGCCTGACACGGCAATTAATATCCTGTCGTTAGGGGTGAAGAGCCTATAGTAACGCACCTCCGCAGAGACCCTGCGAAGTAGATCCTCCCTAAAACACTTAAAACAAAGAGCACGCCCGCTATGCCGCTGGTATACGACCGCCTCCCTAGCGCTACATACGTCGCAGAGCATTCTGAAACACGCTTCCGATCGCTAGATAAAAACCTTATTAGACCTTACTGTTGTGAGGCTTCTGGGGGTACTAATGGTCGATGCGCTGGTTAAGAGGCCGAGACTAATAATTGACAGAGGACTCGAACCAGGCCTCCGGAAAGGGCGAGGATTCAGTAAACTGGAGCTAATGGAGGTTGGATTAAGCATAAGAGATGCTAGAAGATTAGGAATACCTGTGGACCCTAGGAGAAGGAGCAAGCATGATTGGAATATTAAGATATTGCAGGAGTATCTAAAATCTCTTCAAAAGAGCTGAGAATACAGCATGGGGTGAATCGTAATCTTTAATAAACAATTCATCACCTAACAGCAGTTTAGCAATCCTAACCAACCTAAAATACCCTAGCGACCTAGCAGTCTTTGCTAGCAGGTACTGCCTCCTAAGCCTCCCTATCAGCGATCGGGTACGTTGATTAAGAACCTCTAAATCACTTAAATCAACGTGCTCGAGCTCGCTAGTAATTGACGATATT
>JAMOVB010000169.1 GCA_027061705.1 Desulfurococcales archaeon | reverse complement strand
GAGAGGCGTGAGAGGTCATAACACCCCATGTCAGTTATCATTGAGATAACAACGGGCTTCGGCAACCTGACGCCGAGCTCGGATGCTTTCCGAAGGATTTCAACGGGGTTCAACGCTACCTCAAGAACGCGCGCTGCTTCGGGCGGCAGCTCAACCCTCTGGTCGGCAAGCAGGTTTACCGCCGCGGCTAGCGCGACCCCCTTGTTAAGCATTATTGAAGCGCCTAGCGCCGTGATGAGCGGGCCTATATCCCCCGTCCCGGCGTAGTGCCTTGCGGCCTTGCTCAGAAGTAATGTCAGTAGCGCCGCATCGCTGCAGCGCTCCTTAATTAGCTTAACGAGCTTATCCGGGTCCGCTAACGCCTCATGTATTGAGGAGCGGTTGCTGATCCTCCTAAATATCACTCCAATCCCCGAAGAGGTTATTGAGCCGACACTGTATTTAAGGCGAGAGATACTTAATCACGCCTGCGCTTACTGCCGTGAATGCTTAGGTAGCCTAGACCCTCACCCATCTCAATAACCCATCCAGCTAGCTCCCTACTGAGCTCCTCGACAGCGTACTCCTCGCTGACGTCAATGCCCCACGCCCTCTTGAGGGCTTCACGCGCCTGCCTACCGTAGGGGGTTAACCGGGTGCTGAATACCTTCGACATACTGTTGATTAGCTCACGAGCGTCCGCGCCCTCCCTAACTAGCTCCTTAAGCTTCAATAGATCTTCTGACTTAGGAAGGATTTCCCGCCTAACATCCTCGGGAATCGATTCAAGGAACTTCATTAAGGGCGCGTAGTCCCTAACAACCTTGCCCGTAGCCATGAACGGCCTGTCGCCCAATACTAAGCAACCTCAGGTAAGTTAATGAGGTTAGACCCGCAATAATCTTTTTGGGTGGCCGGAGTGAAGGCCCTACTGTGGGTAGGTGAGGCGGTGGTTAGGGATGTGTCTGTACCGCCAATCCCTAGAGGATGGGTTTTAGGGAGGGTTTTAGCGGCGTCCCTATCGTCGATCGACGCTGCAGTAACCTCGGGCACAATACCTGTCCTCCCAGGGAGGGTTTTAGGTAGTTACGGCGTTATCCGTGTTGTGGAGCCAGGCGTTGATTCAGGCTTCGGTCCCGGGGAGGTTCTCGGCGTCGTATCTCTTAGTAAGGGAGGTTTCTTAGGGCTTGATATTGACGGGCTCATGCGTGAGTACGCGTCGGTACCTAAGGAGTGCTTGAGGAGGGTGATTAACGTTGAGCAGAGTAAGCTCTGGCTTTACCCTCTTATGCTGGAGTTCTCGTTCATCCCAGCTTTAAGGGACGGTGTCGTCGGTAAGGACGTGCTGGTTATGGGTACTGGGATAAGCACCTACGTTATAGCCAGCTACCTGCGTGGAGACTCGAGGGTCAGTGTTTTAGGGGATTCATCATCGCTCGTTAAGAAGCTTGCTGGCCTAGGTGTTAAAGTCGTGTCTACCAAGAAGGCGGCCGAGCTTTACGGGGCTTTTGACGCCGTAGTGCTCTGCGCTATGAGCTCGTACCTAATAATGATTAGCCCTAGGTTCGTGGGGGACGGCGGTCTGCTCATCATCCCGCCTAACACGTACGTCGGTAAGCTAGTTTTCGATGACCCGCTTGCCCTAACCCGCGTGACTCTTTGGAGGCCTCCGCACGCAGGTATCGGCGAGGGTGCGGACGTTGTTGGCGTAGTTGACGAGGGGTTCCTTAAGTCCATAGTTGCGGTTACTAATGACCTATCTGAGGCGGCTGTACTTAGAAGGCATTACGCTAGGGTTATCTACGTGAGTGCTTAACGTTAAGGTTTTAGTCGGGTTCAAAAGCGCGGGTAAGTAAGCCTTTCGACCGCTTAAAGGCTCTTAAGCTTGGTAAATATGCTCGGGCTTTATGGTTTTCTGGGGCTTGCCCTTAAGGTGCTTCTTTATGATGTCTGAGAGTATCCTCACACCCTCCCTTATCTCGTCGGGGCTGGGGTAGCTGAAGTTGAGTCTCATGGTGTTCCAGCCGGTTCCGTTGGCGAAGAATGAAGAGCCGGGCACGTAGGCCACGCCGGCGTTAAGCGCCTCCCGCAACAGCTTCTTCGTGTCTATGTCGTAGGACGGTAGGAACACCATTACGAAGAGTCCGCCCACGGGCCTAGGCCACCAAGCGCCCTCAACCATGTACTCCTCAAGCGCCTGCATCATGGCGTCCCTCTTAACCCTGTAGAGCTTCTTAGCCTTCTCGATTGTCTTGTTAACTACGCCCCTCCTTATCGCCTCCATAGCTATGTATTGCGTCAGTGTTGAGGAGTGGAGGTCGGCGGTCTGCTTCGCCCTCTCCATAACGTCTATGACGTACTTGTTGCCTATCACCCAACCTATCCTTAAGCCGGGAGCCAGTATCTTGCTGAACGTGCTTAGGTATATGACCCTGCCCTCCTTATCTAGGGTTTTGAGGGGAGTTACGTCGACGTTCTCGTCGTACACGAAGAAGGAGTAGGGGTCGTCCTCAACTATTACTAGGTCGTATTTTGACGCTATCTCAAGGAGGTGTTTCTTCCTGTCGATACTCATCGTAACTCCCGAGGGGTTGTGAGCGACAGGTATTGTGTAGATGAACTTTATCTTCCTGCCCAGCCATATGAGCCTCTTAACCTCCTCCTCGAGTATGTCGGTCCTCATCCCATTCTCGTCTATGGGTATGCCTGTAAAGCCAGGCCTCGAGAGTCTGAATGCGTTTAGCGCCGCTAGGTAGGTTGGTAGTTCAACTATTACCTCATCGTACTTCTGAATAAAGGTTCTTGAGAGGAGGTCAAGCGCCTGCTGCGATCCCGTGGTAACCATTATGCTATCGTCATCGTTGACCTTAACGCCCTTTGAAATCATGAACTTCCTTAACTCCTCGCGGAACTCCGTTACTCCGGCGGTCGGCGAGTACTGGAGGGCCTTATCACCGTGCTCCAGTATCACCTCCTTAGCTATCTCGGCTAACTCCTCTTTAGGGAATACGTGAGGGTCGGGCAGGCCGCCTGCCAAGCTGATTATCTTCCTGCCCTCCGTGAGTTTCAGAAGCTCGCGGACCTCTGATGCTCTAAATAACTCGGCTCGGTCGGCTAGAAGCCTCTCATACCTAACCAAGTATCTCACGCCCTGTATTAAGTTCGGCGTCAGTAGTTTTAAATTTTAGTAATTTGTTTTTAAAACCTGCTCATCCTTTTAAAAATGGTATGAACTTAAGCCCGTAGTATATCAGTCCGTAAGGGTCGTCGCTAGAGTATCTTCTTAGAACAGCCTCAACCTTCATACCGATATAAACTTCGTCTGGGTCGACATCAACTAGCTCGCCCGGAACGATGGCGCCCTCGTCAAGCTTGACTAAGCATGTTATGCGCGGTAGGAACTCCTCATCGCCCTCCCTCCTGAAGTAGCTGACACTATAGCTCAGTAGAGTTCCTGTTCCCGACGGTATTAGGGTCGTAACGTCCTTAGACCCGCAGTACGGACACACCTTCCTTTCGCCGAACGATACTCTGCCGCAAGCCCTGCACTTAGTGAGCGCCAGCCTGTAGTGTGTTTCCTTCCTCCTCCAGTGTATGGATATGGAGAGCTTCAAGCCGCTCACCTCTTAAGTATGATTAGTCTTGAGTTATAGTCAGGCCCGGACATCGAGTGTACAAGCCCGTAACTGCCGCTGAAGGATAGCCCTGCGAAGCCCTCCATCATGAGTGCGTATAGCTCGCACATGCCGTATATGGGGGTAGCGCCGATAGGGTGTCCCCTCGCCTTAAGCCCCCCACCAGGGTTCAGGTATTCGAGCTCCTCAACAACCCTGTAGCCCTGCCCAGGCTCGGCGAACCCTAAGGCTTCAAGAGCCAGCACGCCGTATATGCTGTAGCTGTCATGTACCTGCACGGCAGCGTCCTTACGCCACCCGCTCGGCAGCACCGCGTCCGCAACCTTTCTTAGGCTGGCGGTTGCGGGTAGTGAGGCTAGCTCGTCCCTAAGGTATAGGGGGGTTGAGGTGGAGGAGCACGTCGTTAATACCTCCACACCCTCGCTTCCAGGCGGTATGAAGTCGCCGCCCGCTATCATGAGCGCTGCAGCACCGTCACCTAGGGGGAAGGAGTCCAGAAGCGTTATCGGTTCCGAGATCACCTGGGCTTTGAGGACAGCGTCCTTACTTATTTTGAAGGGAAGCTGGGCGAGAGGGTTCCTCGACGCGTTCTCATGCATCCTCACAGGCCAGGACGTTAGATCCTCCCTACTCACGCCGTACCTCCTCATGTAGTCCTTCATTATCATTGCGGCGTAGTTGGGCGGGGTTACGTTACGCATCACCTCTAACTCATAGTCAAGTATTTTCGAGTAGTCGGCATTGACCTTAGCCGACGGGTACTCAGTCATCTTCTCGAAACCGACGACTAGGACCTTCTTTGCCATGCCTGATCTAACCATCGCAACCGCTATCTCAACAGCCGCCGCCCCTGATGACTCACCGGTCTCCACCCTTATCGAAGGTATTCTACGCCTGCCGCTCAACCCAAGCGCTTGAGCCACTATTGTTGAGACATCTAGCTGATGGCACTGAAGCGCGGCAAGCGTTGACGATACTATGAGGTAGTCCGGAGCCTCACCGCCGGACTCCTCAATAACTCTCTCAACAACTTCATATGCTAGCTCCTTGAACCCTAGGTTGAAGTGGCGGCCGACTTTCGTCATGGCGGCCGCCGTGACGTATACCTTCTGCACGCCCAATCACCTCCGGCTCAAACGTTTCTGAGTATCATGTGGCGTGATTTGGCGTAGGTTGCGTAGTCTATGTACTTCTTCCTCCTAAGCATGTCCTCAACCTTCGGGGCTAGGCCGCGCTTCTCCTCGATCCTGTCCTTAACCACTATGCTGTAGGCGTCGCTTCCTGCCCCGCTACCGAACGGCGCTACAAGTATCCTGCTTCCGGGCTTCGCGCTATCTAGTACCTTGGCTAGGCCTAGGAGTGCTGATGCGTTGTAGGTATTCCCTATCCAGGGCGTTACGATGCCGGGGAGTATCTTATCTTTTGTGAAGCCTAACCTCTTCCCAACCTTCAGAGGGAACTTCCCGTTAGGCTGGTGGAATACCGCGTAGTCGAAGTCACTGGGCTTAAGCCCGAGTTCCTCCATGAGGAGCTTAACTGCCGTCATTATGTGGTGGAAGTACGCTGGCTCGCCGGTGAAGCCCTCCCCGTGCATCGGGTATTTGGAGCAGTCCCTACGCCAGAAGTCGGGGGTGTCGGTAATGTAGGTTACCATTCCCTCGAAGGACGCTACAGCCTCTTCCGAAGGCCCTACGACGTAGGCGGCCGCCCCGGACGCTGCTGTAAGCTCAAGTATGTCGCCGGGGTTTGCCTGGGCAGTGTCTGACCCTATCGCCAGTCCGTACTTGATTGTCCCGCTAGCGACTAGCGATGTAGCCAGTCTTAACCCCTCGCTCCCGGCCCTGCAGGCGAACTCCATGTCTGTGCTTAGCTTCACCTTAGAGATGTTGAGGGCGTCAGCTATTATCGTTGCTGAGGGCTTTACGGCGTATGGCTTGGACTCCGTCCCCACGAAAGCGCAGCCTATTAGTGAGGGGTCTATGCCGGCACGCTTGATCGCTGATTTAGCGGCATACCAGCCCATGGTGACCGCATCCTCGTCCGGTGCGGCGACGGCCTTCTCCTCTATCCACAGTGCCTTAGTAACGCTTGGTTCAAAGCCCCAGAGCCTAGCTATCTCCTCCGCCTTAACCCTGAATCTCGGTATGTAGGCACCCCATCCGAGGATGCCCACCCTCTCCTCAGGCCTCGGCAATAACCGCACCCCGTGAATGTAGTGGTTGTTAATTTATTGATTCCCGTCAAGCTAGTCCCCCACGCACACGCTGCGGTATGTTAAGGTAATCCTTAGGCTGGGTCCGTGCGTGGGGGTTAAAGCAGCTTCGAGTTTTTCCTTATACATGTGTGTTCGTGTTTTCTTAAAACTAGTTTTGACGTTACTTGCGCTGGTGCAGCCAGCACGCTGCGTAGTGCCCTGGCTCAACCTCTATCAGTTCGGGTTCCTTCTTCCGGCATATGTCCATGGTGTTGGGGCATCTTGGGTGGAACCTGCAGCCCGGCGGTATGGCCGCCGCGCTAGGCACCTCACCCTTTATCGGCACCTCCCTAATCTTGAATCTATTTCTCGGGTCGGGCTCCGGGACGGCAGCTATTAACGCCCTCGTGTATGGGTGCTGCGGGTTGTTTATGACGCGGTCTGTCGGCCCCATCTCAACTATCTTGCCTAGGTACATCACCGCTATCTTGGTGCACAGGTAGCTAGCTACGGCTAGGTCGTGCGTTATGAATAGGTAGGAGAGGTCCCTGCTTGCCTGTAGGTCGAGCATTAGCTGAAGTATCTCCGCCCTAATGGATACGTCGAGCATTGAGACAGGCTCGTCCGCAACCACGACTGTGGGCTTTAGAATCATTGCTCTGGCGAACGCCACACGCTGTCTCTGACCTCCGGAGAGCATGTGTGGGTACCTACCCATGAACTGGTCGGGAGGCACTAGCTTAACCTCACTGAGGATCCTGTATATTATCTCCCTACGCTCCTCCTCAGTACTGCCTATGCCGTGAACTATTAGCGGCTCCTTTAGAATGTCGTACACCTTCATCCTCGGGTCTAACGAGCCGAAGGGGTCTTGAAACACTATCTGTATCTCCCTCCTGAATAGCTTGTCAACGCGCTTCGGCAGTTTTCTCGCTAGGTCCACATACCCGCCGTTCGTGAAGTACTTCTCCGGTATCTGATCTCTAATGTCTTCGGAGGGCTTGTAGTATATGTGGCCGGCTGTCGGTGTTAGTAGCCTTGTCAGCAACCTACCGGTCGTTGTCTTACCGCATCCGGACTCGCCCACGAGGCAGAAAACCTCACCTATATGCATTTCGAAGCATACGCCGTCAACAGCCCTCACGTACCTCCTAGGCTTCATAGTCAGTACTTCAACAATACCCCTGCGGAGGGGGAAGTACTTCTTTAGGTCGACTACCTTAACCACGGGCTCCGGCATGACGCTCTCACCTCACGAAGTGGCATGCTACAAAATGACCTTCCTCAATCTCAACGAGCTTGGGTTCCTCTTTCCTGCATATGTCCTTGACGAACTTGCACCTCGGGAAGAACCTGCAACCCGACGGCGGCTTGACTAGGTCTGGCGGGACTCCCGGAATCCACGTTATCTTCTCCTTAGACCTCAGCCTAGGTATTGATCTCAGCAGGCCCTGCGTGTAGGGGTGCTTGGGATTGCCGAATATCTGGTCTGCAGACCCTATCTCGATAATCTTCCCGGCATACATTATGGCAACCCTATCCGCTATCTCAGCGATTAGGCTTAGGTCGTGAGTTATGAAGACCATGCCTATGTTGTACTGCTTCCTTATCCTCTTGAACAGGTTCATGATCTGCGCTTGAACTATCACGTCAAGCGCTGTTGTCGGCTCGTCAGCTATTACTAGATCCGGATTTAGTATGAGGGCCATCGCTATAACGACCCTCTGCTTCTGCCCTCCCGAAAGCTCGTGCGGGTACCTCCTCAACACGGTCTCGTCGAGGCCGACGTTCTTAAGCATCTCAGCAGCTACCTTCCTCGCCTCGCTCTTGCTCATCCCCTTATGCAGGATTAGAGGTTCCGTCAGCTGATCTTCAATGGTGAATACCGGGGTTAACGCGTTCATAGCCCCCTGGAATATCATGCTGACCTTCTTCCACCTCACCTTC
>JAMOVB010000168.1 GCA_027061705.1 Desulfurococcales archaeon | reverse complement strand
CTCTCGCTCATCTTACTTATCTCCATACCATCAAGCCTGACCACACCGCCAGCTATCCTGCCCGGCGGCGGTACTAGGCCTAGAAGCGTCCACGCAAGTGTTGACTTACCGCATCCCGACTCCCCAGCTATGCCTAGAACCTCTCCCCTGTTTAGCGTGAAGCTGACGTCGTCAACAGCCCTAACAACCCCTCTGAGGGTGTAGTAGTAGGTTTTCAGGTTCTTAACCTCCAGCAGGAGCGCCATACCCACCACCTCACCTTATTAGCCTCGGGTTGAGTATCCTGTCCAGCGCATACCCTATGAAGACGAAGGTCATCCCAACTATAGCTATTCCTAGACCCGGAGGTATTACCCACCACCACGCGCCCTTCAGCACGGCTCCGTTGGCGTGTGCGTCGTGCAGTATCTTACCCCAAGTCACTATGTTGGGGTCGCCCAGGCCCAGATAGCTTAGGCCGGCCTCAGCCAGGATAGCTCCGGGTACCGAGAGCGCCATTGAAGCGAACGTGTACGGCAGTACCTGCGGGAACACGTGCTTGAATATTATCCTCCACGAGCTTGCCCCTATGGCCCTAGCCGCCTCTACATACAAATTCTCCTTAATCTGCAGGACCATGCTCCTCACTGTGAACACTAGTCCAGACCATCCGAATGCTATCAAGATTATGATAACGTGCCAGATGCTGGGGCCGAAGAAGTACGACAACATAATCAGCAGAGGCAGTACGGGCAGCGAGTAAACTATCTGCGCTATCCTAGTCATTATGGTGTCGGCGTAGCCTCCCAGGTATCCTGAAATCACTCCGTAGAACACTCCTATTAGCGTCGATATTACGGCAACAGAGATTCCGACTATTAGCGCCCATCTAAGCCCGTAAAGCAGGGCTGGCCACAGGTCTCTGCCGTGAACGTCAGTTCCTATGATGCCGTAAACACCTAGAACTCTAGCTCTGGTAACGGTTAATTGCGGCATACCTATATTTGCAGGCTTCTTAGGTACCTTTATCAACATAGCAAAGGTTAGCTTGTAAGTCCCCTTAAGTACTGGCGCTGTGCCGTTTATCATTCCTTTTTCGAGCTTCGACATTATGAAGAGCATTGGCGGCGCGTATATGCTTGATACGCTACTTATGTTAAGCCTGCTTAGTAGGGGTCCGAACACCTGGCTTATGAGAGCCGGGTTATTCTGATTTAGTAGTGATGCGATGTAGTCGTATAGCGAAAACCTCACAGTAGTCCCTGGAGGTATGTAGAGCGCTACTTGCCCATTCTTTAGGTAAATCTTCTGCGGCTCGATATTCAGCGCGTTTAGCACGCTACCGCTATTTAACTGTGCGTAGTTGTTAAGGTTGAATGGATTTGTAAGGTTCGTAGAGCCTCCTGGAAGCAAGGAGATCGTTATGCCGTCAGGCCTCGTCCATAGGATATCTATACCCTGTATCAAACCTTTCGTCATGTATATAGGCCCCAGCTTCAGTATCGTTATTAAGTTCTTTGGCGGCACATCCGCCTTGAAGTTATACACCACGGTAACCTCCTTGAACACGAGGTACTTGAAATTCAGGTTCTTTCTGAGGGCGTTCAGTATTGCCGCTCTCTGTGTCTTCGGTAACTTCTCTACAGCCTTAGCTATTTTTGGATTCATTAGTTTCAAGTACTTGAGTAGGTCCTTATTATTCGACATGTTAAGCACTAGTGGTTTCGATACGTACACCTTATGAAGATCCCGTGTAACGGGGTACTTCACAGGAGATACGTAGTTTATCCAGGCCGGCGGCGCCAGCCTAGGCAACATCTTCTCCTCCCAGTATTTAGCGTGGCCGCTCCAATTCGCTATGTCCTGAGGATTTGCAAGTAGCGGGAATGCCAACGTTAACCCTATTAAGGTGAATAGCAGGATAAATCCTGCCAAACCGCTTTTTACTCTTCTTAGTTCTCCTAAGAACCATCTAATACGTTCTATTGAGGACATTACCTACCACCTCCTGCCAATCCTGTCCTGACTCTCGGGTCTAGCAGGGCATAAATGAAGTCCAGGAACGTAATTATAACTACGAAGAGGAACACCGTAACGTACGTCAGCGCTATTAGCACGCCAGTATCTCCAGCCTGCAACGCTACCCAGTAGGTCCTGCCCATGCCGGGCCATGAGAAGACGGTCTCAGTAATTATAGCGCCACCTAATGACGCCACGAGACTCAACGCACTCATAGTCACTATAGGCGGACTTGCCGTTCTCAGGACGTGCTTATACAACACGGTTCTCTCAGGAAGCCCCTTAGCCCTAGCCACGTTCACGAAGTCCTCGGTCATGACCGATATTACCACGTTCCTGATCGTATAGGCCCACCCACCGAAGGATACTAGGACTATCGTAAGCACAGGCAACCACATGTAGTGAAGCCATATCGGTATTGAGTATATGTAGTAGAGGATCCCGTGCACGTGTCTGGCAAGCTGCGCTAGATCCCCGTACACGTTGATGCACACCGCCGGCGCTATGCCTAGTTCGAACGAGAACACTAGAAGCATCAGCATGCCGACCCACCACATCGGCAGGGACGTCGTCACCATAGCGACGGTTGAGATAGCTCTATCGGCTAAGCCGCCTGCCTTCCGCGCCGCCTGAAGCCCTAGGAAGATCCCGATAAAGATACATATCACAGTAGCCGTAGTGAATAGCATTACGGTGTTAGGGAGTGCCGCCAGAACTACATCTTTAGCTGTATCTCCGGAAGCGCCTGCGTAGTGTACCTTAGCTGGGAACATCTGGAAGTTAAATGTTATCGACCAGAAAGTGAACCTCAGTATCCTTAGCCAGACAGGCTCTAAGAGCCCTAGATCCCTATATATCGTCATGTTTATTTTATTGAGTAGCTGGGGCGTTATCTGCACTCCCTTCATCTTCAGAGCCCTTATTCGTTGTTGCAGCATCGACATCGCGGTTGCTTTCAACTGCTGCTGCCCTTGCTCAACGAACACGGCCGATATGATGAAGGCGGCAACAATCAACACAACTATAGCATTGGCAGCAGCTTTCAGGAGGGCGGTACTCACTCCACCAGCCAATAAGTATCCCTCGATGAAAATCTCTCAGACTTAATTTAAGTTTTATCTAAGCCTAAGGACTTATTTGCCGCTCATTAGATTGCGTATTTGCAAATATAAGTAGGTATTTATTTGCTGAATCACAATAAATTGATGTCAGATCATTCGATGTATTACGAAAAAATTGCGTTGTGTGATGGTGTTCTGCTATTTATTCTTACCTTCTCTTGGCGAAGTAGCCGATGATCAGTCCTATGATGAAGAGTATGACTGCAGCAGCCGCTACGGCGCCCCAGTTAGTTGTGGTGACGTGGACTGTAGTCGGTGACGGCGTGGCGACGGTGGTCGTCTTGTAGACCGTTGTCGTGACGGTTGAGGTCGTCGGCTTTATGGCGGTCGTGGTGGTCGTGTAGACCGAGGTCACTACCTTAGTGGTTGCTATGGTCACGGTGCCCTTGGATGTCGTGGTCCTGACTATGGTGGTTGTCGTCGGCTTCACGGTAGTGGTGGTCTTAACAACGGTAGTGGTCGTAGTCTTAGTTGTAGTGGTCGTCGTGCTCGTCGTAGTGGTCGGGGATATGGTGCCTAGGCTCGTCAGCTCTATAGTCTTAATCACGGTAATGCCTGACTGAGGCGTGCCAAGTATTATCTGTATCATGTAGGCGCCAGGCTTGCTCATGTACTTGGAGGTGAAGTCGGACGTCAGGTTAACCGACACAACACCAGGCTTTACTAGCTTCACATCACTCTCAGGCAGTGTTGCCAGGTACTTAGTGCCGTTGGAGGTTACCTGATACACCTTTACATACATTCTAACCTGAGTCGGGTTCTGAACAGCGTAGCTCGGCAGTATCCTGTACTGCTTAACCAGCACGTCCCAGCTGTAGGACTTACCAGCAACTATCAAGGTTGGCGGGGATGGCTTGAAGCCCACTATGGCGGGCTCGTACAGCTCGAACTTAGTGTTCCAGTAGCCAGGCGGGAACGGGTAGTCCTTGAACCACTTCATCACTAACGTCCTTGAGTTGACGTTGTAGGAGTAGACATAGAACGGGCCGTTGCTTATCATAACGTTGCCGTACTCCTTAGCGAAGTTAATGCCGTTCTGGTACTCCTTAACCGAGTAGCTGGCGTACTTTGACAGTCCCGGATACGTCTTAATGTAGTCCGGTATGTAGCCCTCACTCATTAACTTCTGCATGTACTTAACAACGTCCTTTACGTGCGTCGGGTTAATGAAGCTTATACCTACGGAGGTACCTTCCCTGGTACACCAGCCGTAAGGTACTGTGCTACCGGATGGCTTGACACCGTGCACTATCATATACTCGGCAGTAGCAAGCACGTACCAAGGCATTGGAGGCCATATCATTGGGGCTAGGTAGTTGGCTACCAGTGACGGGTACACGTCATTGTACGTAGTGTAGACAGCTATTGCAGTGCTGTTCAGCACCTGAACTCCCTTTATCTGCTGAATTACCGGGCCGTCGTACTCAGCTATCTCGGGATCGTAGTACGGATCCTTGACATGCTTTGTTGAGTCGTCGTGGGACCAGTCCCAAATCATGCCTAGCCAGTACAGTACGTCCGCCATAGTTATTGGGCTGCCGTCATGCCACTTACCCATCACGAAGTTCAGTATTAGTTCGTTGGCCTTCTTGCCAGCGTAAGGCGTTACAACCCACTTCTTAGCCTTCATTGACGAGTTGAATACGTACGCCGTGTTGGGCACGGTGACGTTATAGAACAGCTTGAAGCCCTTAACCCTCACAGGCACCGGCATTCCGTTGATGGGCGACGGGTTGAACGCAGGGTCGGCAATCAGGTTGTACATTAGCATGCTATAGACTCCAGTGAAGCCGAGCACAGGGTTCCAAGCGCTCATGAAGAGCGCGCCCTGTGCTGAGTACTCCATTATCGTGGCCTTACCTGAAGTAGTCTCAAGCGTCCTTAGCGTCCAAGGTGACCAGATACCGGTAACCCTTCCAGGCACTAGCTCAACAACGTTCTGCCTGTTTACAGGCGCGAACTCCCAGTCCTCAGTTATGAAGACTCTAGGTGACTGCTGCACGCCGTCGTAGAGGCACTGCTCAATCTCCTTCCACAGCTTGTTAACGGTCTTCTGAGTGAAGATTCCGTAGTTCAGGTCATAAGCTAACTTATAGATAGTGGCGTTCCACCAGTACCACCACTGCGTGTTGTAGGTGTTGGGGCCGTAACCCTGTAGTGGCCCGTAGAAGAATGCGACGTCATACCTCGCATAGACCGGTGGCTCCTCACCCATGGAGACCCAGCCTTCCGTGTACAGGCTCCATACTACGTTGCCCAACCTAGTTGAGGTGTCGACTAGGTTCTTGCCGTAGATTACTGGAGTGACTACGGATCTGCTTCTCTCCAGCCTCACAACCTTAAGGTTCCAGTACTTCTCAAGCCAGGTTGCTATCTGCCTACCTATGTAGAGCCTCTGATCCTCGATTCTAATGCAGAAGTATATGGTTATCGGCTCGCTCTTGCCGTTAGGCTTGACGAAGTACCAGAACTTCCCAGTCGGTGATGAGGAGTCCTTCTTCAGTACGACCATCATGTGGTACTTCTTCAGCGTCTGGTTAGCTGCCTTCATAGCCGCTAGGAATAGCTTTATAGACTTCTGCACGTTGCCCTGAGGGGTCAGCCCTAGCTTATCGTAGATGAACTTAAGCTTCGGGTAGGCGGGGTGGGATGGCGTGATGCAGCCTAGTGCTGGGGCGGCGCTACCGCCGAAGATGGTGTCCACTATCAGCTGCCTGTTTATCAGGAAGTTGAGGGCGAACCTTACCTGCCACAGGGCGAACGGGTTGAAGTGCAGGTTAGCATAGTTCTTTATGTCGGTTATGTTAATGTAGTTCCCGTGCGGCGGGTTCCAGTATATTAGCCCAGGTATTATCTGACCCTTGAAGGACTTCTTGTACAGCTTGACCTGACCGGGGGCGTTAGGGTCGATAACGTTCTGCGCCGGGTTTATCGCGATGCTGATGTGCGTTGATGCTGACCTGATCAACTTAAGCTTAGCTAGGATTGCCGGGTTCAGCCCCTGGTAGACAGGTAGCGGCGATGACCAGGCGAACACGTCGACTTTTCCACTGGCTACGCTTAGTATCGCTGCCTGCCTGTTTAGGCTAACCTTCCAGACGAATTCCGTTACGGGCTTGCCCTTAGCCTGCGCTGATACGTGTATCGCCATTGCCGGTATTATTGAGAACGCAATCATTACGAGTACTAGAAGTGGTACAAGTACTTTCTTATTCATAAGGTCACCTCATATATTGAGGAGCCGCCAACCTTTTTAAGCATTACCTAGTAAGGACTTCACCGACGGATTTACAAACTCCGCAGTAAAAACAACAGTCTTTTTATGGCTTGTCAATAAATTATATTACGCTGCTCAATAAACTTACGAGCTAATATAGCCATCATAGATTTACAGTATCATGTGAAATATCGTTAGCAGAGCATAAAACTAATTTTGTACGCTAATAACGCATCTCCTAACTAAGGTTTAAGTACCGCTAAAAATCCCATTAGATTAGGATGGGTTATGTATCCAATACGAAAATCAAATAAACCACCGTACATCTATGCTAAGAAGCTCGTTATAGTTGGCCTTGCACTACTCCTCATAACGCTACCCATAGCTATGTCCTCAACCTACATCAGCGTGAAGCGCAAGTTCTTCGAAAGCGGGGTAATAGCTAGCACCATAGCGCAAATACCTAAGAAGCTACCTCCTGTTTCAGTACTTGCCAGCCTTAACGCTTATGAAACAGGACTTACGCTTAAGAGCCTTAACGCCGCATGCAGCGTCGGACACGTCATAGTGAGTATTAGGGGAAGCAATAGAACTATTGTAAGCAAGTTCTCCTCAAATGGTGAGCTCAAGATTAGGCTAGGAGGTCAGCAGTTCTTTACGGTGTCGCTACCTTCAGGATGTAGTGCGAGGTACGAGTATAGTCTTAGCGAGGTAGTAAGGCCTTACGGCTTCATGGCTTTCGTTTCAATACTGACTTCCGCTGTTGGGGCTTCTTGCGGCGTCATGGGTATGTTGCTCTGGATAGCTAAGAGGAGGCTTGAGGAGAGGGAGAAGAAGTACTTACCCGCGTAGACGTCTGCAAAAACCCTTAAACTCTAAACCAGCCTGTATTGCGGATGATGAGGTGGGCAGCCTGCGACCTGCGGGATGAAGACCACAGTTCACTCTGACTTCCCATGCCTTCCGCCTTGGAGCGCCTCGTACTTAGGGAGAGATACTGCGTTCCGGTTTTGAGGTTCACGCTCCGCTTACCAGGGCGGTGCTGTGGGAGACTGCCTAATGCATCCGAGTTCCTTAAGCCTCTCGTATATTGTGTACACGGCTCTCTTGACGTCCTCCTCACTCTTAGCGCCGGTTATAACCATCTTACCGCTGCTGAATATTAGGAGGACTACCTTCGGGTCTCTCATCCTGTGTATGAGGCCGGGGAACTGCTCAGGCTCGTACATGGTGTTGGGGAGTAGGTATGCCGCCTTCTCTAAATCTATCTCAACGCCCAGGTTAGCGGACGCCACTATGTTCTGTATCTGGATCTTCGGCTTACCCACGATTATTATGCCATGCCTCACGAATATCCTCATGATGTGCTTGAAGCCCTTAATCAACATCTGCGTGCTCTTCGCTCCCGTCACAACCATCTTGCCCGAGTTGAATATCAGTGCAGTTAGCCTGGGGCTCTCAAGCCTGAGTATTAGGCCGGGGAATTCCTCAGGGTCATACTCTATGTTGGGGACTGACCTAGCTATTATATTTAGATCGAGCCTCTGATCGAGCGTGACTGTTGCTACGATGTTCTCGATCTTGATTATGGGTTTAATCTCCACTTAAATCCCCTTTTAAAGGGGTAAAGGGGGTTTTTAAGTGATTCAGAGGAGGTCGAGGAACTCTGAAAGCGGGGGTAGTTCGAAGAGCCCTACCTCCTCATCAACTATCACGGGCCTAACCCTCTCTAGGACGGCCCTACGCTTCAGTATGGGTGAGAGGTACGTATCCCTATCCAGCGTTATCCTAGAGCCTGTCTGATACGCCCCCACAGCCGGTAAGGTCACGAATCTCCTCCCGTCCGCCAGCTCCCCGATAAGGAAGCATGGGAACTTACCTATAACGCCTATACTATCTCTTATTGTTATGCTTGGGTGCTCATGCCCGAATATCAGCGTATCCCACTCCCCCACGCCTTCGGGGATGTCCTTATGGCCGTGGATTATTAAGTACCTACCGACCAGCAGGTGATCCACTATCTTAAAGGGGAATTTCCTCCTCAGCAGGGGGAGGTAGTTGTCGTGATTCCCCCTAACCACTATCACGTCATCCACCCTCGGGAGTAGGTAGGTAAGTACCTCGGCGAGCTCCCTACGCTCAACCCTACCTAACCTCGAGAATATGTGTTTGAAGTCACCAGCTATAACTACGGTCTTGGGCTCAACCCCCTCGACAGCCTCCTTAATAACCCTCATAACCCTCCCGAGCTGGAACGGAGGTATGTACACGCCTGACTCAGCCATCTCCTCCTCAAAACCGAGGTGCGTGTCTGCGAGCACAAGCACGCCATGCCCTCTTAAGTAGATAGCGGGCAACTCATCAACTACCTCAACACCCTCAACCAGCTCCAAACCACGCCTCCTCAAGATTTTTGACTCTCAGGGGGATTAATCCCTTGAGGAACGGCTGAGGAATGATGTGGCTTACAAGGGGCGATTGGTGAGCTCAGAACCCGCGGCTGACCTCACAACCCATTACTTAACTTCAGAATACATCCGTTGAGAGCCCTCACAGGCAACTCACGATTGCAGAGCTTAAGCACGATATCAACGATGTCGTCGAGGCTGACGGGCTCGCCCGCAGGTACTGTCTCCCTTATGAAGCTCCTTAAACGTTCGTTTAAGTGGGGGCCCTCAACCCACCCTAACGCTATACCTATTACGTAGGTATTTCGGGGGAGCCTGTAGGGGGCAGCCTTAATTAAGGCGTGAACCCCGGCCGACGCTGCCAGGTAAGGTAGTGAAGGCCTTAGCCCGGAGTAGGCGTTAGGGCCGGCCTCAGGCGTCACGTCCGTCAGTATCAGTATTGCTAGGTCATCAGCCGTACTTAGGTACGGGAGCGCCTCCACAAGCCTGACGTGTGCCCCTAGATTCGTTAGTATGACCTTCCTAACGACGTCGTCGCTGGACTCGCGCGGCGTTACCTCGCTGTAAATCCCGAGCGAGATAATAGCTGTCGAGAAGTTCGTTAGGCCCTCAGACCTGAGCTTGCTTATGAAGCGGTCAACACCCTCCCTAAGGAAGTCATGTCTAATTATGCGGATGCTTAGGCCGCTTACATGCAGCGAGACATTGAGAGCGTCTACGATCTTCCCGCATCCACTCCTGCACTGCAGTATGAGCGGGTAGCCTGAGGTTGCAAGCGCCTTAGTAAGCGTCAGACCGATCTTCCCGGAAGCCCCCACGATCAGCACGGGCTGCCGACGCATTACGCGCTCCCCGCCAGCTCCAGGGCTTTAGCGAGCATCAAGCCGTATATCGGCGCTGTTAGCGGATCTGTATGTAGCTTAAGCTCGATAACGCTTGCCGATGACGTCATTTGGAGGGACTTAACTAACCTCATTGAGTACTCCTCAACGTCGGTGCTTATTAGCAGTACCCTCCCGACGTAAGCCGCTACTTGGGAGACAGCCTCCGGCTCCACTAAATACCTCCCCTTCCTCGCCACGCGTGAGTAAGCTATCGATTCCGCAACCCCCCACATGGTTGGTGAGGACGTTATCACTACAGGCTCCCTAATGAAGTCAGCAACCCTCTCCAAATCATCGCTGTACTCCTCTATGAGGTCGTCAACGACCGATGTGAGGTCGGATACCTCGCGAACTATTCGATCATGCCTTAACCCCTCCCTACATGCCTTAGCAGCCGCCCTAGCTAGGAGAATATGCACCGCCAGCAACCACTCGCTAGTGTCTAGGCTTACGTAGGCGGCAGTATCCGGGATCTTATAGGCTATGATCTCAGGCAGTTCATGCTGGGTTACTAAAGCTATGGAGTGACCTGTCCAGGTGAGTTGATCTAGAAGCATCGCCAGAGTGTTGATGCCCTCGTCAGGAGATGTTATCAGCACGGACGCGGCCTCACCCTCCTCGTACGGCGCTAGGTAGTACATTAGGTCCTGCGGGTGCATCCAAAGGCATTCGACGTTGGATAGCGAGTTGAGTATTAGTGAAGCGTATCTTGCTGGGGACGTGTACGGCCCGGCGTGCGTGAGTATTAATTTCCTGGAATCCCTTACGAACCCGCTCACTAGGTTAACGGCATCGTCCGTCACCGACTTGAGGGCCTTCTCGACTGAGGACCTCACCCCTGCAGCCACGCCCTTCAATTAAATTCACCACACGTAGTCGGTTACAGCGGCGGCCACGGCCTTTAAGCCTAGATTAGGCTGGGTTGAGGAGGTTTAAGACTCTTTCCCAGCGAAGTGCCTGTCCCCTTATCTTTTGCGCCGCGTCCTAAACCCTTAACGTTAGGTGAGGGTTTAGTGGTTGACGTGCTTAAGCACTACTCGAGGGAGGATGTGAGGAGCGAGATATTCAGATATTCTAGGGGGAGGTGGGCGGCCCTTGAAGGCAGGTTCGGCAGTGGTAGGGTGTTCGTAAGGTATGAGGGGAGCGCGCCGCTGACGTTCTCCAGCCCCACGAACGTCACGGTTAAGGTGAGGAGGCACTTAGGCATCGGCGTTAGGACTATCTACGTCACGGCGTCGATATGGTCCAGCCTAAGGAGGAAGGAGGATGTTGAGAACGTAGGTAACGTGATTAAATACACGCCCTTCTGGGATATAGACTTAGTTAAAGGGGATTGGAGGGCCGCCTTAGAGGTTGCTGCCGAGCTTGTTAAGATACTTGAATCGGAAGGTGTGGAGAGAAGTGTCTACCTCCTCTGGAGCGGTGAGGGTGTTCACGTTAGGTTAAATGAGAATGGGGTGAGCGAGGATTGCTTAAGGGACTTGATGATTACACCTGTTGACGCGGCGTATGCTGTGATTGAGTACGTGCTTAGGAAGTATTCAGAAAGGCTCAAAAGTGCGGGGAGGAGGGGTGGCGGTGAGGTTAAGATCGAAAACCTTGTGGATTTGAAGAGGGTCTTCACGGCCCCACTATCCCTCCATAGGGAGCTAGACAGAGTCGCAGTATGCTTCAAGCCGGACTACATAGCGTCATTCACGCTTGATTGGGTTAGGCCGGACTCGTTCAAACATCAGAGCTGCTGGGGCATCTACGATGACGGCGAGCTTGACGAGCTGGTTAGGAAGGCTGTTAGGGAGGTGGGTAGGGGAGGCAAGCACGGCAGGGTTGAAACCATGCCTACGCAGCGAGCTGAGGTTAGCGGCGCTAGACGTAGGCCGGCCTTGCTTAGGCGTGGAGGCGGCGTGGGTAGGTTTCAAGTGATGGGGCTCCTTCAAGCCGCTAGATACTACCTACTCTACGGCGACTTAGATAAGGCTAAGTCATTCGGCCTTAACAGAGCTATATTCTACGCGTGGGCGAAGCGGAGGGGCCAGGCTGTAGCGGCCAGGAGGGTTGTGGGTGTAAGGCGTCCGCCCAAGCAGGGAGGCGGTGGTGGGAAGCTTGTTGAGGTCGCCGGCGAGGAGGCGTTTGTCGGGCCCTCAGGGTACTTCATTATGGGCGGGCAGGAGCAGAGGCCGGAGGACTATGATAGGCAGATAGCTAGTAAGATATCCGCCGTCGTACCGTACGAGAAGGCTTGGGAGGCCGCTTTAAAATACTTAAGCAGATTCCCTAAGCACGTGCTTACAGATCCGAGGAAGTTCTACGAGAAGGTGTACAAGCCCGTCCGCGATAATTTCGAGCTGGTGCTTGAGGGGGGCGGCGGTGAGGAAGGAAAGCCGGCAGGAGGCGGTGA
>JAMOVB010000167.1 GCA_027061705.1 Desulfurococcales archaeon | reverse complement strand
CTTTATTGTGGGTGGCTCCTTATCGGGCTTAACGTAAACCACTAGCCTGTAGGTCTTATTCAGCGCTACGTTGTTCGTTTCGGCATACACAGCACAATAGACTGGTGTGCAACGCTTCCAAACCTTACTGAATCCAGGCGCGAATACCTTGTAGTTACCCTGCATGTATGTGGGTACGGGAACTGCCAAGACTATGTGCGGGAGTAGTGAGATTATCTTCTTGTCGGTTATTGTTAGGGCTTCTGCTGAAGCCGCCTTAGATATGTCTAGCGAAACCTTAACGCCCTCGACACTGTATGATGCGTGCCTGTCCCACGGCACGTTCTGGCCATACACCTTGACCGAGCCGTTATCACTTACCTTTATTATTCTGAAGCCGTGGTAGTCCTTCTTCCTAACAGGCCCTCCTAGCGCCGTTGTCGTGATGAACCATGTCTTAATCCCGTTCGGCCTTGTTATCACTGCGTAACTATCTAGGTGTATGTGCCCGGTCAGGACGAGTGTTGCGTTGGAGTCATATATGGCCTTAACTAGGGTTTCAAGGCCCTTCTTATTCTGTAACCAGCTACTGTATATGTATGTGTACTTACTGCCCGGTTTCTTTGATTCAAGTATCTTTAGTAGGTTCTCCCAGCTACTAACCTTGAATGAATGCGGTGTTGATCCATATACGTACGCGAAGAGCGGATGATGGAACATTATTATCTTCGCTGTTGCTTTGCTATGCATTAGCACGTTGTACGCCCAGTTCGCCTCATCATTAGTTATGTAGCCGTAGTACCCGCTGTCTATACCTACGAAAAGGAACTTACCTAGGCTAATGCTCCAGTTCCTTAGCCCCACGTAGTCCTCATAATTAATGATCTTGGAAACGTGGTCATGGTTACCAGGAATTGTGAAGGTTGGCTTATTGAGTAGCCCGTACACCAGCGCCGCCTTGAGGTACTGGCTTATGCTACCGGTGTTGCCTAGATCGCCAGTATCGACGACCAGCGTTAGGTTAGGCATGCTTAGAGCTAGCAGAATTGCCGCTAGGTCGTAACTCATGGCTGTCCTGCCGTTCGGGTTTATAACTCCGAAGTGATTGTCGGTCTCGTGCATTAGTATTATGGTCTTAGGGTACTTACTCAGCACCCAAACCGCGTTATGCTCACCGCATTCACCACTGCTCGTCTTAACTATCATGTCGTAAAGACCTGGTTTGACACTCTTCGGCACCTGCGCTGTTACCTCGTTCTTACCCTGTAGGGCTTTAGGCTTGAGTGTGTATGTTAGTGTTCCGTTAGTTAGTACGATCTCCGTTACTGATGGTGCTTTAGGCCAGAACTTAACGACCAGCGTCCCTCCCTGCAGCACAGGCTCCGCCAACCCCCACGTCGGGTAGCGCACGATGCCGTAGCACGCCTTAATCTTGCCGAAGCTGTAGGTTATCGTCTCCGTTGTCTGGGCTGTAGCTACCCAGCCTAGGGCTTGAAGCATGTAGAGAGCTACTGCGGTGGTTAGCACTAAGGTTAGTATTAGGGTCCTGCGCTTCATCTAATTTACACCTTAAAATAATCTTGTCGCGGTAATAAAATAAATTATTTGCGCGGCTCGTTACAAAATTCCCTAGCGGGAATGTCACCTAACACCGGTAGTGAGTTGCTAGGGTAAGGGTAGAGTAGGAAGGTGGTAGCCGGGCGGGGATTCGAACCCCGGTCACGGGGGCTCTTCCCGTGTGAGGGCCAAAGCCCCGCATCCTTGGCCGCTAGACGACCCGGCTCCGTGATAGTGATAATAATCTCACTAGTTTTAAGCATTACAGCGTCCTGCCGTCCTTTAGGTGGTTTTAAATACCTTACGGTTAGATCCCCTAACCGGTATTGGTAACTGATTTTAAGGGCCCGGCAATTACCATTGTTTTAGTGGGTGATAAGTGGTGAGGGCCCGTTACGTCGCGGCGATAATAGTGTTTGTGCTGATCACCCTATCTCCCCTAGCCGTTAAGCTAGCCACCGGGGAGCTAAGGTTTGGTGGAGGCGCGCAGGTAGGTAGTACAGGTGGCGTAAGCTCAACTACCGCGGCCGTAAGCACTTCCTCAGGAGCGTTGCTCGTGGGGTGCGGCGAATCCCACAGAGGTGCTGACTACCTCATAGTGTGTCCGGCTAAGGCATACGTGATTAGCCCGGGTAGTGTAGTACGCGTTAACGTTACCGTGAAGTTCGCCCATCCCCAGCCATGCCCACACAGTAGCTGGAGAATTGAAGTCAGCGATCTTAACAATGTGAAGGTAGTTGGAGAGACCTCAACTAAGCTCGTTAATGCATACACCGCTGTGAAGACCTACGATGTTAAGGTCTTGGGCAACGGCAGCTTGACCGTGACGTATTACTACGGGGTCGGCTGCCCCTACGGTACGGAGGAGGTTGTTAAGGTTCTGTTCTTCGTGGTGAAGAGCCTGCCAGAATCGTCAGCTCAACCCAGCACGTCAGAGCAGCAGGCTCAAGCAGCAACGACAGTAGCGACGCAGCCCTCGATTAACGTAACCGGCGTACTAACGGAGGTTAGCACATCCGGAAAGTATGTGATTGTTGATAATCATAAAATCTATATTAAGGGAGCTTGGACCTGCGGTAATGAAGAGGTTAGATGGAGGGATCTCTTAAATAGCCTAAGTGCTGACGTAGGGCAGGTGATTAGCGTAAACGCTGTAAGTGAGAATGGCGAGCTACTCGCTGTAAAGATAGTTGCAGGTAGCACCACATGCGTTAGGGGAGGTGAGGGTGGTTGACGAGCGTGTTAAGCATCAGGAGAGCTGTGACGCTATCCTTTCTGGTAGCGTGGATTCTCGTAGGGATCAGCGGTTACATATTACTGTCATCCCCGTTGCTAGCCAAAGCCGGTCTAAGGTTACCGATGAATATAGTGATCGACATACACGTGTACTCCGGCTTCACGGCGCTGGGGATATCAGCGCTCCATATAGCGCTAAATTACGACGCGTTGAAGAGCTACTTAGGAAGTACTTTCAGGAGTAGCGGCCAGATACAGAGGGCGAAAAGCAGAACTAAGCACTAAAATTTTAATCCCCCGTATGTAGGGGAGTAATGGGGCCCGTCGTCTAGCCCGGTTAGGACGCCGCCCTGACACGGCGGAGGTCCGGGGTTCAAGTCCCCGCGGGCCCACCAAATTTCCACTAGTCCTTGAAGTTCCTTATGATTAGATAGCTATGCCTCTTGCTTCAGCATTGAGGGTTAATTGCGGTTTGCTTCATGAGTTTCGCGCTATGAAGAGCCTTATGGGGCCTTCGGCGGCATTGGCTGTTAGGACTGTTGCTCTGACACCGCATTTACTATATGCTGCCTTAACGGCCTCCGCGACCTTGGCTACGTTCAGCTTACTGGTTATGGCAACTGTTGATGGTCCTGCCCCGCTTATAGCGAATCCATACGCACCAGCACGTAGTGCCGCGTCCCTAGCTACGCTGTAGCACGGTATGTATTTAACTCGAGCTTTTACGGCCCCGTCGTCTATCATGCCGTGCCTTATCATGTCGCTGTTACCGAGTATGAGCCCCGTTACGAGCGCGGCGAGCCTTGACGACGTCTTAGTTACTTCGTTTAGGGGTAGTGTGGCGGGAATCACGGAGCGCATTACTTTAGTCTTAAACTTAGGTACTGGCACGTGAGGTACTGCAATCACGAACGCTAAGTCCCTATTCACGGGGACCCGCCAAACCCGGAGGGAGCTGCCGTCCTGCCCCACGATCACTAGGCCGCCGATAAGCGTTGCCGCGACGTTATCATAGTGGGGCTTCCCAGCAACTAATGCCTCACCCTCACCAGCAATCCTTAGAAGTTCCTCACGCTTAAGCCCCAACTCGAGAGCGTCGTTGAGGGCATACGCCACGAGCGCTGCCGAAACCCCGCTACTACCCAACCCCCTTCCTGGAGGAACGCCCTTCCTGACAACTATCTCGGCATCGAAGGCAATACCTGAAACCTCACGCAACACGCTGACTACCTTACCCACAACACAACACCCGTTGAGAGGGCGGACGAGCGGGGCGTACTTCCCAACATACTTGACGCTAACGTTTCCAGAGCCCGGCACCCTAGCCTTAATCAATACCTCATCGTAGAACGCCGTATGCGCTACGGCCAGCACGTCATAACCTGAGCCTAGGTTGGCAGAGCTTGAGTAACCTCTATACGCTGCTGAGACTCTCACCCACATCACCTCCCCAGTAACTTCGATACGATATTGACGGCGTCATTAACGCCGCCCGCGTCAACTACGCTGAAGCTGTGGGACACGGCCGCGTCGGGATCCTTCAGAGCATGCCCCGTAAGCACCGCGACGACTACGTCATCGCCCCCTAACTCGCCGGAGCGCCAGAGGCGCCTCAAGCCCGCAACAGCTGCGGCACTAGCCGGCTCAACCCCGACGCCCTCCTCCCTAGCTAGCAGTAACTGCGCCTCCCTGATCTCATCATCGCTTACCGAAATGATGGAGCCGTGGGACTCCCTCACAGCGGCGATCGCCTTAACCCAATTCACCGGTCTGCCTATCCTTATGGCGGTCGCGTACGTTTCCGGCGCCTCCTCAACTATAAGTTCGTCCAGTCCCTCGCGCCAGGTCTTGGCTAAGGGTGAGGCACCCTCTGCTTGAACCCCATACATCCTCGGTAACTTCCTAATTACGCCGGCCTGAAGTAATTCTTTAAAGCCCTTCCATATCGCCGATATGTTCCCTGCATTACCTACAGGCACGACCACTGCTGAAGGCACCCTGCTGAGCTGGTCGTAGAGTTCGTACGCCAGAGTCTTCTGACCCTCAAGCCTCCACGGATTGAAGGAGTTCAGAGGGTATGCGAGGCCAAGCCCCACAACTTTCATCACGGCTTCAAGGGCGGTGTCGAAACTCCCGCTAATTCTGATGACAGTCGCTCCGTGGAGTATTGCCTGCGCCAGCTTAC
>JAMOVB010000166.1 GCA_027061705.1 Desulfurococcales archaeon | reverse complement strand
CCTCGGAAGGCGCTTCAAGGCGGAACATACTCATAGCCTCCGTCGGGGGGCAGGGAGGCCTCACGCTATCCAGAGTCATAGCTGCGGCAGCAGTGATTCAAGGGCTCTCAGTGAGAACGGGTGAAACGCTAGGCATGTCGCAGAGGTTCGGCTCTGTAGTGAGCTTCGTTAGGGTGGGTAAAGCAGGCAGTGTTAGATCCCCCACCTTCGGCCCAGGCGAGGCCGATATGATGATATGCTTAGAGCTCACCGAGTGCGCCCGCGCTCTAAAATACTTGAAGCGCGGCGCGCCCGTATTCGCTGCCGACATCATTAAGCCCCCGATAACGGCCAGCATAGGCGAGCACCGCATGCCGGGGAGGGACGAGCTCATAGGGTTCATTAAGGAGGTTGCCGGCAGCGTCGACGTGGTTCCCGCAAGGGAGCTGGCGACGAGGTCGGGAAATAGGAGGGCGGTGAACATGGTTATGCTGGGTGTTGCTAACGCTTCGAAGCCATTCCTAGATGACGGGAGTGTTGAGGAGGCGATACTGTCAATACTCCCCGGCAGGCGGGGGGAGACGTCGATTAAAGCGTACAGGCTCGGTAAGGAGTGGGTGAGCGGGCGTAGTGGTTAAGGCATACTATCCGGAGGGAAGGTACGTAGCTCTAAGCGTGACTGGAACGCGTTGCGAGCTACGGTGCCGGTACTGCGGAGGCAGGTACTTAAGGGGAATGATAGACGCTAGCAATCCTTTTTCTTTCGAAAAGCTTCTCAGGAAGCTCTACTCGTTAGGGGTTAGGGGCTTTCTGATAAGCGGGGGCTTCACGAAAGACGGGTACTTAATGATTAGCGAGGAGCACCTAACCTCACTCAAGCGATTCGTCAGGTGGGCTGAGGATGATGTGGTGGTGTCCGCCCACCTAGGCTTAGCGCCTGAGAGGCTGCTGATGCGCGCCATGGACGCAGGGATTAACGTGCTGGACTTCGAAGTGCCTCCAAGCGACCGCTACTTAAGGGAGGTTAAGAGGCTTGGCCGCGACCACAGCGTAGGCAGGTACGTTAGTTATGTGGAGCGTTGCATGCGCGAGTATGGGAGGGAGTCTGTAGCGCCGCACGTGGTGGCCTGCTCATCCAGCGCTAAGCCCGAGGAGGAGGAAGAGGTGATTAAGGAGCTCTCAACCCTCAACCCCTACGTGATGGTCGTGCTTTTCGAGATCGGCGGCGGGGTTCTCGACATGCGGCGTGCTGAGGCCGTGCTTACCCTCTCTAGGAAATTCTTCAATGAGGTATCGCTGGGTTGCATGCGCCCACCACAAGCCAAGCACGTGGAGGTCAAGTGGTTGGCTCGAGGCTTAGTTGATAGGGTGGCCGTGCCGCGTAAGGATGTTGTTAAGTCGCTGGGGCTGGATGTTATTAGGGCCTGCTGCAGCCTACCCGAACGTTTCGAACGCCTCTTCCGGCCTTAGGACCCGCTAGCTCAAGTATGAGGTCCGCTACATCGTATATTGAATCCACCACTATCGGCTCACGCCCTAAGCAACGCGTTATCTCCCTAACCTCCTCGTCAGAGTAGCGTATTAGGACTGGGTAGCCCACCGCCTTAAAGGCAGCCACGTCCCAGAAGCTGTCGCCCACATACATAAAGGCGTTGAGCGGTACTCCAACGCGTTCCGAGATCCTGCGTAGCGCCTCATCCTTCCTAGCCGGGTTAACCACCTCAACACCGACAGCCTCTAAACAGCCGTCGTCACCGAAGATAAAGTCATTAGCCATGACGTAATCCACACCAAGAAGCGTTGATAGGTACTCAGCTAGCACGCCAACCCCGCCGCTAACCAAGGCTGTGAGCAGCCTGCACGACCTAGCAACGGATACGGCTCTATGAGCGCCTAGAGCTAGGTTAACCCGGGATAGAAGCTCTCTCAGTATATCCCCGCGGCGCACACATCCTGAAGCCCTGATTATGGCCTCAGCATCCCTCCTAACCCACTCGCAGTATCCTATCCTGCCCTCCAGAAACGCCTCGGCATCAGCCCTCTCTTCCTCAGGAGTCTTAGAGCCGAAGGCCCTATGCAGAACGCTCCAGGAAGACCTTTCAGTAATTAAAACACCATCCATGTCGAATGCTACCGCCTTAAGCAAGCGTCCCACCGCCGCACGCTTTCCGAACGGCCTTCGAGACGCTGGCGCCTAGCTCCTCCAAGCTAGAATCGCTGACGCCGTAGATTCTAGAGTCCGCTGCTAGCTCCCTGATAAGCCTTACCCAATCAACGCCAGCAGCATCAGCGCCTCTTACGGACTCTATGAACCTATCAATACGTTCGGGACGCTCGGCGAAGAAGTCGCCGGTAACCTGAACGCCCTCGACCACACAGCGACCTTCCCTACTGACGCTTAAGTCTATGCAGATCTTAATCACCTTCTCCGAAGGCCTCTTAACAAGGCTACATACCCTCAAGAACCTCCCCTCAAGGCCTTAACTCTAGCCACTCCCCAGACCTGTACTTCCACGCCAGTGACTTAGCAAGCTCCAGCTCCGCAGGCAGGTACCTCCCCTCAACGAGCTCGGCATCGAGGGCTTCGGCAAAGCCCTCCCTCAGCGCCTGGATCGCCTCGCCCCTGCTCACCGGCCTGCCAGCACACGCCGAGACCGTAGTGACCCTCCGCATTATGGCGTTAACCACGTCGGACTCGGAGTACTTGCCTTTGGGGACGCTTAAGCATCTGGCTAGGGTCTCAACGTCCGTTGCGTACATGAATGTCCCATGCTGTAGCACGGCGCCCAGCCTCCTCGCCTGAGCGCTTCCGGAGAACTTCCTGCCATCCGCCGACACAACATCATTTAGGGGGGCGAACCTAGCGTTGCAGCCTAACTTCCTAGCCGCCCTAACCACGCCCTCGCAGATGAGCTTAAATGACTCAACGTAGTCGCTGGGTAGGTCGCCAGCAGGCAGTATGACGGCGTACGTCACCTCACCGCAGCTGTCGTGGTATACGGACCCGCCGCCGCTGACCCTCCTCACGACGGGTATGCCGGCCTCCTTAACGTAGCTTAGGTTCACGGACTCGCGCAGCGACTGGAAGTAACCTATGGTCACCGAGGAAGGGTTAAACACGTAGAGCCTAAGCGTGTCTGGGCTCACGCCAGCCCCTCTAAGCAGGAGTATCGCCTCATCCACAGCCATCTGGTAGTGCGGCGGCCCCTCATCAATCACTAACCTAATCCTCCTCACCGGAATCCCTAGACTAAACTAAAAACGCCGCACATAAAGTAGTTAACCTGATAGGCCTTGGTTAGGGTTAGGGTTTCAGTGGGGACTCTCGCAGCCGCCGGGTTGGAGAGCATTAGGCTCTCAGCCGAACCCGGCCTAGCGTACATAATGCAGTATAGTGACGTCGGGTGCCTAGCATCCTGCGCCTTCTGCCCTCAAGCGAGGACCTCACGATCCCCTAAGAACCTCCTATCAAGGGTTCTATGGCCTGAAGTAACGCTCACGGCAGAGTTCCTCACGGCGCTGGCTAGGAGGTTTTCCAGAGCGTGTCTGCAGTCTGTGATTAAGGAGGGATTCATTGAGGAGCTCAGGGAGATCGTCAGGCTCGTTAGCGGCGCTGGTCTTAAAGTATCGCTCTCCGTAACGCCCCTCCCCCGCAACCTCCTTAAGGAGTTCAGAAACGCGGGTGTCGACTATCTTGGGGTGGGGCTCGATGCCGCCAGCGAGGACGTAGCCAAGCTGGTTAGGAAGCCCTACAGCTGGGGTAGGTACTGGGAATTCATCAGGGACGGTGTTTCAGTCTTCGGCAGAGGCCACGTAATAGTCCACATCATAGTCGGGTTGGGTGAGGCCCCGGAGGATCTCCTCAACACTATTACGGAAGCCCGCGACGCCGGCGCTGACGTCTCGCTCTTCGCATTCACCCCGGTGAGGGGCACGCCCCTCTACGGTGTCCGCGGGCCGCCGAACCTAAGGTACTACAGGTTCGCTCAGATCGCCGCACACCTAATAATTGATGAGGGGCTTAACTGGAGGGACTTCACAGTCTTTAGAGGGCGTGACCCGCTAATAAGGCGTGACTACGTAGACCTTAACAACGTGTGGAGGTACGTCCTAGTTAGGGGGTGCCCTGGCTGTAACAGGCCGTTCTACACAGAATCACCTGCCGGTGAACGCATGTATAACTACCCAACACCGGAGTTCGCTACTGCTGAAGCGGAACGCATTAGAGTGTCTGTGGAGCAGGTACTGGCCTGAGGTGTTAAGAAACCTCGCACGCTCTCGCGTTGATGGCGTACGCCCTGCAGATCGCTTTGATAATCCCTCCAACGATGCTTCTTGAAAGTACGGTAGGGTCTCTCTCAAGCTCCAGCGTTTTAGAGGCGTCACTAACAGCGGTGTCGACGACGTCCCCTTCCAGCCACAGTGCATTGCTTAAGAATTCCCTCAACGTGTCGGTGAACGCCAACCTGACGGTGCTTGCCTTATTCTCGAGGCCCAAGCGCTTAGCGAGCGAGTACGCGTGCGTCAACATCACGACATCCGTGAGTGCGGATAGGTTGGCAGATCTGAGTATCCTTGTTAGGCTCTCGCCGTATATCCTTGCGAGCACCCTAACGGCCTTCCTTACGGACATCTTCACCCCCTCAACATACCTGGACCTTATGTTGTCCTTAAGCTCCTTAAGAGCCTCCTCAACCTCCGGAAGGAGTTCCGGGGGCGCTTCCTCGGATCTGACGACGCTCTCCATCTCCTCAACGTACTCAAGAAGCCTCCCCCACGCTGGTATGCTGCCCTTCCTAAGCATTAGGAGAACGCTCTCGAGCCTCGCGACGCATTTTGAGAGGTGGTCTGTGCTTGAGAGTAGCCTACGTAATGTTGTCTCTGGCGAGCTATTTATCTCGAGTAGGGTTATGAAGTACATGACCTGCTTGAAGAGCCCCCTAGTTATGGTTATTGTGTAGGTCTCGCCAGTAGTTAGAAGTATTGTTAAGGTATTGCCGCGTTGCTCAACGAACGTTATCTCGTCGGGTCGTATGCTCTTAACGAGCCTTCCCCTCTCATCAAGTATCTTAACGCCCTCCCTACCTATGCTGAC
>JAMOVB010000165.1 GCA_027061705.1 Desulfurococcales archaeon | reverse complement strand
TTAGATTTTCAATTAAACCTTACGACGCGGCTACACCGTCAACTCACTTAATCCTCACTCTGTTTACCTTCTTCGCGGCCCAGGAATACCTGCGTATCCTCTTAGACCTCCCGAAACCGCATGCGGCGCAGTACCCCTTAGCGACGTTGAAGGCGTGCCTACCGCACCTCCTACACCTTATGTGCGTCTTCCCCTTACTCCTCTTACCCATCGATGGCGTGCCCTTCAACCCTATCACCCGCTACGGACTTCCTTAAGCCGGGGATACGAAGATTACGTTCTCGCCCCTAATTATGACCGTACCTAACCTCTTAGTGCCGTTCTCTAGAACCTCCTCCGCATTGTCTAGAACTATGTTTAGATGCTGGTCGAAGCTCCTGAGGGAGCCCCTCAGCAGTCTATTGCCTCTTAACTTGACCAGCACGGTCTTACCCAAGTTCTCGCTAAGCAGCCTTTGGGCCGCGTCACTCATACACTCATCCCCAACACCTAGGGAGTTCTTGATTTAAAAGCTATACGCTCACTACGGCCGCTAAACCTGCGGTAAAGATTATTGCCTACCCCACCTAGTTCTGAAGGGTGCTGCTGTGAGGCTAGTTCCTTTAAGGAAGAAGGAGGCGGGGAGGCTCAAACGCTCCTTCTGCAAGGACTTGCCGGGCCTCTGCAGCTTGATTGAAGGCTCGAAGACCTGCTACAGGATAGAATCGAGTAAGTTCACCATCTACGTTTTCGAGGGCATCCCAGCAGCTGTTGAGTTCGCTAGGCGTGAGGGTAAGCTCTACCCAACACTAATCGCCGTGAAGTTGGGTGGCATTCAATCAACACACTACTGCGTCGTTGACAAGGGCGCCGTGAAGCACATACTGAACGGCGCTAACGTGATGGCTCCCGGGATAATCGACGTCAGCAAGTTCAGTGTGGGGGACATAGTGGCGGTTTGGGGCCCGGATAGGAAAGCACCCATAGCTGTTGGGGAGGCTGTAATGAGTTCCGACGAGATTATGAGTAGGAGGCGCGGCAAGGCCGTACTTAACGTGCACTACGCAGGCGACGATGTGTGGAAGCTATGTTTAGAGTATTTGAGAAGCGCTAGGAAATAGTTATTAAGCCGCCAGTATGAAGACGAAATGGGCCGGTAGCTCAGCCTGGAAGAGCGCTCGGTTGGCATCCGAGAGGCCCCGGGTTCAAATCCCGGCCGGTCCACCACACGACCCTAACTCAAGATGCCCTATTCCCATCAAGCCAGGTAGCCCTTAAATCAGGCGGATTACTTGGCCGTAGCTTGTTCGTTTAAAAACTGCTGAGGGCTAGGCCGCCGTCGCCTCCGGAGCGAATAGGGTTGTGCAGATCCCGCATTTGCTCGGGTCTATGCTCGGGTCCACCCTAGCGTGTATTGAGCATGCGTAGCCCCTCGCCAGGACTTCAAGTGTTGCTTTGATTAGGAGTTTATGTATAGTGTATTCGTCGGGTTCGTCCGTCATTATTTGGTTAGCAAGGTTCCTTAGGAGCGTGTCTATGTCTCTGAACTTCGCTACGTTTATTAGGTGGCCGCGCCTCATTGAGAGGTAGCGTGATACTGCTGATTGGGTTATATGTAGCAGCTTGGCTATCCTCCCTTGGCTTAAGCCTTTCTCACGCAGTATTTCGACTAGCCTTCTCCTTACTGCAGGGTATACGTACCTCGCGGCGACCTCGAAGGCGTTTATCTTCAAACGACCACCGTATTGAGGCGTTTACTGGGTTTAAGTTGGTTTTCGTTGCGCAATGCTTTTATTTTCTGAATGACACGTGTCATGGGTGGAAAAACGACCGAGACCCGAAAGATACTCATGCGTTGCGACCAGTGCTCGATGAGTTTACCGGGTGGATGCACTGTTAGGGGGGTCTGCGGTAAGGATCCGGACCTGAACTCGCTGCAGGAGGCGCTGATCTACGGCATTAAGGGAACCGCGGCATACTACTACCACGCATACGAGCTTGGGTATAGGGACGATGAGATAGGGTTCTTCCTAGCTAAGGCGCTGTACTCAACGCTGACTAACGTTAACTTCAATAAGGAGAGGTTCGTTGAACTCATACTTGAGAACGGGAGAATACATCTCAAAACTATGGAGCTGCTTGATAAGGCATACGTTGAGACCTACGGGAAGCCTCAGGTTGTTAAAGTACCTACCGGGACTGAGGAAGGGCATGGGATCCTAGTAACTGGCCACAGCTATAAGGCCCTCTACGACCTCCTCAAGCAGATTAGGGAGCTTGGGCTGGAGGACGAGATTAGAGTGTACACGCACTCGGAGATGACGCCGGCCCACAGCTACCCAGCGATGCGGGAGTTCAAGAGCCTGTACGGGAACTGGGGAGGCAGCTGGGTTAGGCAGAAGAGCGAGTTCAGCGAGTTCCCAGGCGTGATATTAGGTACGAGCAACTGCGTCCAGCAGCCCCTCCCAAGCTACGCTGACAGGATATACACCACAGGCATAGCCGGTCTTGAGGGCGTGCCCCACATCAGCGACGACAATTATGAGAAGGTGATTAAGCACGCGCTTAAAACACCTAGGATGGAGCGTAGGGAAGGCGGCTACATAATCACCGGCTACCACCACACGAACGTCCTCCCGCTAATGGATAAGCTCATCAACCTAATACATGAGGGGAAGATAAGGCACGTCTTCGTAATAGGAGGGTGCGACGCTCCCAACCCCAACATGAGCTACTACGACAGGCTAACCGAGCTGGTTCCGAAGGACGCGATAATACTTACGGCGGCGTGCGGCAAGCACAGGTACAACCGCAGGGACTACGGGGATATAGAGGGGATACCGCGCTTCATGGACTTCGGCCAGTGCAACAACGTATACTCGATAATCAAGGTAGCGGCTGAACTATCCAGAAGGCTTGGCGAGGATCTAAACAAGCTGCCGGTGAGTATAGTGCTGAGCTGGATGGAGCAGAAAGCCGTAGGCATACTATACACCCTACTATACCTCGGGATTAAAGGCATATACCTAGGGCCTAAGCTACCTGAGTTCCTAACACCCAACGTGCTTGACATACTACGCAAGAAATTCGACCTACGCCCCATAAGCGGCGACCCCGAGAAAGACCTAAGAGAGATGCTCAGTAGAGGCATAAAGGCTAGCTGACACGAATCCGAGATAAATCAAACTATGCCATATGAATGAGCTAGACCGTGTTAAGTTAAAAATCCGCGTCAAGGATAAAATTGCTTTTAAGCGCCCCATTTTAACGGCTTATTCATTAGATCTAGAATTATTCTAATGAGCTGTTTCCCTAAGATCCTGCCTAGACCTCCTTTCATACAGCATATTTCATCATACGATGCAACGTCGTCTCTCCGTACTCCAGGACCTGCTATGGCCACAGGCACGGGGTCGCCGCTATGATCGCGTACGGTGCATGGCGTTGTGTGATCCGCCGTTATGGTTATGATATTCTCACTTAAACCAATGCTTCCTATTAGCTCGCCTACGAGCCAGTCAGCTTTCTCAATAATGTACACCTTACCCCTTGGATTAGCGTCGTGACCTGCTATGTCAGGACCTTTAATATGTGTAAAAACAATATCATATCCTCTCTCATAGGCCCTAAGCGCTGACTTAAGTATCGAACACATGTCAGTGTCTAGGTTGGCGGTCGCGCCCTTAGGTATTTCACCTTCAAGACCGAGAATTCTGCCAGCTCCAACAACAGTAGCTTCCTCGGCTATAACATAGCCCCGAATACCAAAACGTTTACTAAACCTTACAAGATCCTTCGGCACCATTCCTGCCCCGCGCGTTATGATAACGTTGCCGGGTAGCAAACCCTTCTTTATTCTCTCTACATTTACTGAGTGATCCTTAAGTATAATGTACGATAAACTTACGATTTTATTGATTATACTAGCTGTTCTACGTGCTTCTTCACTCTTGTCCAGAGGCCTAACTTCCCTAATAGGTTGCCCCTCTTGAGCGGTTCCCGGGTCAGAGTCGCTTACTCTAGGCGAAAGCCCTGTACCCCTCAAGACAAGCACTACCCTGTGTTCTGTAGCTGGATAGAACTCCACTCTAACACCGTCTATCTCCTTTATAGCTTTATTGAGGGCTCTCACGAGCTCTCTAACATGTTCGCCTCTGATCCTTCCCGCTCTTCTGTCAATAATTACTAACTTACCGTTTACTTCCTTAGCTGTTGCTATATTGCACCTGAGTGCTACATCGCCTGGATTTAACTCAACGCCTATACCTGCAGCCTCTAAAGGTCCTCTGCCAGGATAGTACTTATAGGGGTCATACCCAAATATCGCTATATGGCCAGTATCTGTTCCTGGCCTTACACCAGGTTCTATAGGATCCATTAAACCTGTTACACCTGTCTTAGCTACATAGTCTATATTCGGTTTTCTAGCTACTTGAAGGGGGGTCTTACCGCCTAGCTCAGGAACAGGTCTATCTCCAACACCATCCAAAATTACTACAATCGCCCTGTATGTTTCCTTAGGTTTCCACAGCCCTACCAAGCCATCACACCCCCTAGGTTAAGTAAATAAATGAAGGTACTGTCGGCACTACTATGTTCTCAGCCCTAGTGTACTGAGTTAGCGTATATGCTAGTTTAAGGGTCTTTGGCTCCTCTCCATGATGCGGCACTATCATCGCTGAGTCCCAGATATTTAACTGCGTGAGTAAGGCGATATTCTCAGCTAAGTCGAAATGCATCTTAATGGGTAACCTCTTTATAGAGCATTTGAATTGCACAATACTACCATTAAATACAAGGATACCCCTTCCGCCTGACTCTTCAAGAGCTCTGCCCAGAGTTCCAGGAGCTTGATACCCTGTTAGTATGACAGCTGATCTCGGGTCATCCTTAATCATTAGAAAAACCTTCTGCGAGAGACCCATTAACATTAGGTCACTTGCTAAAATTATCGTCCCGCCGAGCTGAACATCTTTTAGATCTTCCTCACGATATACGGTGATGTTGGGGTCGTGTTTCAGGATGCTGAGGAGCTTTCTTAGAGAATCGGTGCGAACTGTTGCCGCATATCTTAAGAGCTTATTGAACCCTTCAAGTATCACATCCTCAACAAGTATCTGTGCATCATTCAGCAAGCTA
>JAMOVB010000164.1 GCA_027061705.1 Desulfurococcales archaeon | reverse complement strand
CGTATCGTAACTAGAACTAGAAGGAATTGAAGCGCTATGTAGGCTGGCGACACTAGGATGAACACTCTCGGGAGCCCCCCAAGAGTCCATGCCGCGACGACCGGCGTCGCCATTAGGGCTACGGCAGCAATGACATAGCGT
The DNA here is from genome assembly GCA_027061705.1 of Desulfurococcales archaeon. Taxonomy (GTDB): domain Archaea; phylum Thermoproteota; class Thermoprotei_A; order Sulfolobales; family NBVN01; genus WAOL01. The sequence continues at coordinate 4,985 of JAMOVB010000164.1, read as the reverse complement.
GTTAAGTACCTGCTTGCCCAAATGAAGCGCGTAGTCGATGCAAGCAGCCTCCTGCTAGTTACTAAGTAGTATACTACAGCCACGATTAGGAAGCCGACAATGACTGAGGCTGTTAGGGGCGCCGCCGCCACCGCTAGGTCATCAGCCCCCATGGAGGGCGACGATATAAGCAACCCTAAGGATGTGAACACTGGTGTAAGGCCTAAGTACATTAGCACGTTCCCTATGCCTACGCCGACGGATGTGTTCAGAGGTATTAGGAGAGCTAGGAGGAATATGAATATATTGGCGGATATGGCGAAGGCCGCCCCCGGGAGCATCGATTGGAGGGCGGGCGTGGGGTCTAGGGAGGGGCTATTTAGAGCCATAACAGCTATTTGAGCGGCCATGCCTGCGAGTAGCGGTATGTACGCCTTCCTGCCTTTAAAGACCGTTGCTAGCTTCATCATTGACGAGGCCGCCATGCCTATGGGGAAGGGGAGCTTCTCCCTCTCTATGAAGTGCTTGTAAAAGACGTATGCGAGCACGACGCCTGAGGCCGATACTGCTGATGCGTACATATAGAATATAAGTGAGTTAAAAGAGTAGCTACCTGTGTAGAACATCCACTTAGGTAGGTTAATCGCTGAGGGGACGCTCACATGTCCCAGCATAGTGTACGTGACGTACATTCCTGAAGTTATCGCTGTCGATAAGGATACACCAGCAGCTATTGAGACAGCCACCACGTGATTTAATGGTGTCGGCCTCCTCCCGAAGAGCGCCTTATACAGTATTAGGGTTAGCACTGCCGCAATAACTGGTGAGAGCTCAGACGTTGTGTACCCCGTCACGGCATACCCGTAGGTATCGATGAAGCCCATTAAACAACCGATGCACGAACCGACGAGGACTGCCGGTAGTAGGGGCTCCCACCCAGCGGGTTTGGGCACCGCAATCAAACCTCCACCCTATAGCCAAGCAGTGATGCGGGTATTGCCGCAAGCTCCATGACCTCCTCGGCAATCCGCCTTAACCCCTCATCGCCTAAGCGAGACAACGTAACGTACTCAGCTAGCAGAACGTTTAAAGCGGATACCGCTTGATCCTCATCATGCCCTGCAAAGAATAGCAACTTAGTGTATGCTATGAGCATCTCGAGTAACGCGGCCTCGGCCCTGCTTAAGGGTTTGAAACGAGCCTCACTGACACTTAAGTACTTAGGTGCAGCGAGCAGTGTGAGCCAGCCTTTACCATCCAGAGCCTGTGATCTAGCGACACACTCAATAACCAGCGCTACATCCTCGTGATCTATACTCGGAGGCGTTACGAGCTTAGATGGCTTAAGCCTTAAGGAGTTTGGATGAAGTAAGGCCGCGTACACTAGCCTTGGGTTGCTTGTCATATTTATTGTTAGCTCCCTTGTAGAGATTACGTTTAGGGAGGTGCGTGTTGGGTAGTAGAGTCTTAGACGCAGTGAGCATCCGTACGCGCCCGGCAGTAGCTCAAGCCCTACGGGAGCTACGTTAGGGCGGCCTAAGTAATCAACGGTAACTAATATAGCCTCACAGTGGCCCGCACCCACTAGGTCGGCTAGCCTGCCGCACAGCGTATTGGGCGTTGCTGAGCCCCTGTATTACTGGTTAACGTTATTAAATCCCCTCCCACCCAACGCCGTGGGTGTCGCTACTGAACCTAAGGTGCGTAAGCTTCTGGGAACGCATGTACGACGTCATACGGCGTGACTTCGGCTTCGACTACCTCAGTGATTGGGCGGCAGCATCCGTTCTAAGCGAGATCCTACAGACGAGGTACGGAGGCCGGGCCCAGCAACTCGTTAGTAAGCTAGGCTACAGGATCAGGGGTTCGAAGGTTCTCGTCGTAGGGGCTTACGACACGTGCGTCAGATGCGCGGAGGTCGCAAAAGAGTATGACGTTGTGGTGGCGGCCGATGGGGCTAGCCTATGCTGCGCTGATTCAGGTAGGGTTCCGGACGTCGTTGTTACGGATCTGGACGGAATCCTCAGCCCCACGGGAGAGGAGGTTTGCGAGGGCTTGCTTAGCAACGCGTTGCTAGTAGTGCATGCCCACGGCGATAACATAGATCTTCTCGTGAAAGGCGTTCCTCGGCTGGCCTCAAGTAATGAAGTCATCGGTACGTGTCAGGTTAGGCCTCCGCAACCGTTACGCATCTTCGGCGGCTTCACGGATGGTGATAGGGCGGCGTACCTTGCGTACTACTTCGGCGCATCTAGGTTGGGGCTCCTAGGCTTTAACTTGGAGGGAGGCGTTATAGGCAGGTACTCCAAGCCTAGAGGACATAGCATTAGGTATGCGGTGAAGGTGAGGAAGCTTAAATGGGCTAACATGCTACTAGCTTACTTGAGGCAGGCATGCGGTGAGGATGGCGTCGAGTGGGTTGAGGAAGGTTGAGGTCATCGCCGGGTATAGACTCCACCTAGGCTTCTACAGGTTCCTAGACCCGCCCTACGCTTACGGTGGCTTAGGTGTTGCTTTAGAGGAGCCTTCCTTAAGCGTCAGTGTGTCATTAGTTAATGAGGACGTCGCGGCTGTCAACGCCCCTACGGAGGAGTCTGGGAGAATTGCGGCTGAGGTTCTTAAGGATCTGGGCGTGCGCGGCGTTAGTGTAAGGGTTTCAGGCTTTGTTAAACATCATGTCGGCCTAGGCTCGAGAACCAGGTTGATTGCGTCCTTGTGCAGGGCGCTGCTGGAGTTGGGGGTCGTGGATGGAGATATTGAGGGCCTAGTCAAGCGTGTTAGCGGCTGTAGCGTTTCTTCCGTAGGCCTGTACACCTTCATGAAGGGTGGACTAGTAGCTGATTCGGGCATTAGGGTTGGGAGGTGCGAGCACCCCTCACTACTCCTGCAACTAAGATTCCCAACCAACTGGGTTGCCGTGGTATGCGTTCCTAGAGGGGTTAGAGGGCTTGATGAGGCTGAGGAGAGACCTATACTCTCGGACGCCTTGAGAGCACATCCGAAGCAGGCAGAGCTTTACTCAGCGTTCATGAAGGTAGTTAACGCAGTCCTTTACGAGGACTTCACAACGTTCTCGAAGTCACTGAGGAAGCTTCAGCTCCTCACCGGCGAGTACTTCAGCGAGTTTCAAGGCGGTGTCTTCCGCAGCGGTGCTAGCGAGTATATAGTTAGGACCTTGAGTGAAGAAGGTGTTGAGGGTGTCGGGCAGAGTAGCTGGGGACCCACGATCTACGGCTTCGTTGAAAGCCCGGTCAGGGGGGCTGAGGTTGCTGGTAGGGTTGCCAGGAGGCTTGAGGAAGCGGGTATCAAGGCAGACGTGTTTGTCTCCAGGATCCCGCCTCTTAAGGGGTATCAGATACTTAGGTGGAGGAGACCATAGTATATGAGTAGCGCCGTCACGCAGGATATCGTTACGAGAACGGCATACGCTGCGACAACATCCCTCTCCCCTAAGGGCTTTCTGAGAACCAGCAGCTGAACTAATGTTACGGGGGCGCGTCCATCCCTATTAGCTCTTAACCGCCACCTCTCATCAAGGCTTACAGGCCGCGCCGGAATTGACTCCTTACTCTTTAACCCCCTGATCGACGAGAGTATGCTGAAGCTATTCAGCACTAGCGGCATCATGAGAAGGAGGTAAAGGAATTCCTCCCTACATACAACCATTGCCGAGGCTAGAATCCCTCCCATAAGGAAGGACCCGCAGTTGCCGTTAAACACCTTAGCTGGGTAGGCGTTGAACGGGAGGTACGATGCTAGGGCGACAATGCATATTAAGAGGAAGAGAGTTGATCCGGGAAGCGGGCTTACGCGCTGCATAGTTAGCGCCCCCACCAGCAGCGAGAGGAGAATCGCAAGCGTTACTGTGGGGGCCGTTCCGTTGTGAGTATCAGTCATATTTAGAGCGTTTGCCGAGACCGTATACCCTATTATGAAGAGTATAGGGTAGAGTATGGTGAGCCTCAACGTCCCATTTATCACGGGAACGAAAGGGCGGCACACGTAAGCATGCAGCACCACAGGTATTATAGCGGGTAACGCGAAGACTCCAACCTTCTTAACAGCGCCTATGCCGACAACATCATCTATAAGGCCCAGCACCCCGGTGACGGCTATTGTTGATGAGTATATGCAGATGTACCGCAATCCGCTGAAGTATGCGGCCACAGCTAAGCCAGCGAACAGAGCTAGTAAGGCGATACCGCCCGACTTAGGGACTAGGGGATGTCCAGGCTTATGGGCATCAGGAGCCATATATCCTAATCTCCTCTCAGCGATCATCACAGCATAGGTTAGCAGGGCAGTCGCTATTGAGGTCGGCAGAAGCCACAGCACGTAAGTCGCTAGGATCTCGCCCATCCCCGCCCCCTCAGCGAATAGCGCTCTACCTACACCTAACATACGCGCGGGTTCTGCTTTGAAGCTTAGCTTAAATTTTTACTAGAGGATGCTTGAGTGGAGTGGCTGATGAAGGTAGCGGTGATTCACGACCTGCCTGTGCCCCCGCCGACGGTGAAGCAACTCTTTATGGAGCTTATGAAGCGGGGTGTGGATGTCTCCTACCTACGCATATCTAAGATGACGCCAGCCATAGTTGGCGGGAACGTAAGCTTGCTTTACGGAAGGCGTGAGCTTCAGCTAGACGCGGCCATCGTTAAGGGCTTAGGGCTCGTAGCATCTACGGAGGCCGTGTTTAAGCGCATAGACACGCTCAAATGCCTCGAGGATGCCGGAGTTGTGGTGGTTAACCCACCTGAATCCATAGTTAAGGCTAGGGATAAGTTAAGGACTGCCCAAATACTGCGCTCGGCAGGATTGCCGATACCGGATACGCTGGTTTCCGAGGACCTAATGACGGTAGTGAATACAGTGAGGGAGTGGGGGAGGACCGTGCTCAAGCCGCTGATGGGTAGTATGGGCTACGGCTCCGTAATGACGGACAATCCAGATGTCGCCTTCATGGTTGCGAAGGTCTGGATATCGCATAACCAGCCCGTGCTTATGCA
>JAMOVB010000163.1 GCA_027061705.1 Desulfurococcales archaeon | reverse complement strand
TCATCTTGAATGCCTTAGCAAGTCTTCTAGCGTTGATGAATACGTCCCCCCTTCTCCTCAACCACTCGATGACGTCGTCAAGCTCGGGCAAGAAGTCACACCTATTTGAATTAATCGCGCACTTCCTAAAATAGACTTACCTGAATATCTGAGGGTAAGTAACAGTAAATTAGCCGGTCTTGCGTAGCTTAATTAATTAACGTTCAGCCCGCACTACCCTTATAAGCTGGTAAAACTTCCTCAAATGGGCTTGGCGGTATGCGATTAGCCGTAATAGCTACTGCTACGGAGGCGGTGAGCGAATCATGCAGCTATTCTTCAGCTGCCACGCGCAGCTTGTGACGTTCCTAACGCTTCTGCTTCCCCCAGCGCTTATAGGGTTGCTTCACGCCATATACTATATTAAGGGAATGCCGTCCAGACGCTATAGTAGCGGGGCGGCCGTTAACGCTGATGGCGGCAAGCCCACCGCAAGGCTTGCCGTGCTAATCCCCATAAAAAACGAGCCGGAAGACCTAGTTCTCGGGATCGTTAAGCACCTAAGCAACCTTAAGGACGAGCTGGGCAGCAGTTACGTCGTAGCCATAGTCTGCGACGACCCGCCTGAGAAGGCTGGAGAGCTTAAAGCAGCTGTGGAGGCGCTTGCTAGGAAGCTTGGGCTTAAGGTGCGCTTCATGATTAGAGACGGCGGAGGTAAGGGTAGGGCAGCCGCGCTCAACTGGGCTTTAGCAAGGCTAGATGCTGAGGTAGTGGTGATACTTGACGTAGATAGTAGGCCGGGTAGGGGGTACTTCAGCACGCTGGTGTCCTGCATTAAGCGAGGCTACGCGGCATGCGTGAGCAGGTGGGAGGGCTACTGGCTAGTGCCGACGAAGCTCGCGTTAAGCGTGTCTAGATCGATGAAGTTCCTCGTCGACACGCTCTATAGGGGGAGGTTTAGGGCCGGCGGCTTCATATACCCGCTGGGCTCGGGAACGGCCTTCGATGTGAGGGCCCTTAAGGGGGTCGGGTTCTGGGATGAGGGTGTTGTGCAGGACGACATGCATATAGGGACGAAACTATTCGGGGGCGGGTATAGAGTTGGCTACGCAGATGATGCTGTCCTCGGAGTCCTAGTGCCTTCAAAGTACCTGGCCCTAAAGATTCAGCAGCGGAGGTGGGCATATGGGGCTATGGATGCCTTGATTAAGGGGATTAAATACCTTAGGAAGTCACCGTACTCGCTGCTACGTAAGGTCGAGGCGACGCTCTTCCTCACGCAGTACATCCCTCAAGCTGCGTTAGGCTTGGCGTTAATGGCGATACCCGCTACCTCAGCATTCCTTCGGGCCGACGTCATGTCCTTAGGGCTGGTACCGGCTGCTGTCCTAGCAGCCTTGCTCGGCATGTATGGCTACGCTTACTACCTGTCGTTACGTGAGGCTGGGTTAACAGCGCTCGAGGCCGTAAAGGTCTTAGGATCGTCAACCGCCATTACCGTCTCGCTATCATTCTCAGTGCTAATTGGCACGTTAGCGGCCCTACTGAGACTGCGCCCACCCAGCGGTGTGACGCCTAAGGGAGAGTTGGAGGGGCGTCTGCGCGGAGGGTTTAAGGCGGAGCTAGCCCTCCTCACCTACCTTGCGTGTGCCGTCATAGCAAACTCCGTACTCGGGAACCTAGCGACGGCGGCGTGGGCCGCGCTCCTCCTAGCGCCGATGGCGTACACCGTATTAAATGCTGAGCGCGTTGTTGGGAGCCGCATCAGCCTGGTCTAGGCTCATCACAGCGTTTCAGGGAGCTTCCCTCATCATCCGCGTTCGCCGTAACTGTAACCAACATTAGCTACTATGCATAACATCACAATATTACATTAATAACTTGTTTTGAGAGACGGATTTGAACTAGGAACCACGAGGTAGGGGTATAGACTAAGCTCAGGGATAATGTGGTGTTGGTTTCGGTTCAAGGAAAGCTGTTAAATCTACTTGTTGCAGACTCAGATGCTAGACTACGGATATATATATCTACGTCAAAGTACGTTAACTTCAGCGGTTCTTTCTCATTGCCTAGGTACACCTTGTCTCGAGACACGTATGTTGTAAGGAAGACTACCGTGTTTGAGTAGTAGCTAATGACATGGAGGAATATGGCGCCGTTAACGGTTTCCTTCATTCCCCAGTCGATTCCGGCGTCTAACGGTAGATCCTTAATCCATGCTGGCGCCTTCACTCCTCCTTTAGTGATGAACCATGCCGCCACATCACCTACGTCTATCCCCATATCTATCTCACTTGTTTTGGAGCCTGTGTAGAAGTACCTTACCTCCCCCGTACCTGCTCTTAAGCTTAGTGGTTTGGAGTGCCCCATCCCAGAGCCCACAGTTTCTGCAGGCCCTTCCCATCGTTGAGGTTATTATCGATTAGGTAGCCGTACGTACCTACCCACTCATCACCCGACTTCCTCAGGCTTATATCCATTATGGTTATATTGGCCGTCACATCCGTCGCCCGGTAGTCATTACTACTACATTCCGAGTTAGTTAGGCCGCAGTAGCAGTATGCCTCATACTTTCTGAACTCGCCTAGCGTGGCTGAGCCTATGAAGCCTATCGTCACTATCGCGTCGTCTCTGAAGCTCGGCGCCCTATTAACCCATCGTGAGTTGAAGAATGCTTTAGCGTAGCTAAAATCGAACCTATTTGTAAAGGATTCCCACTGCAGTAGCGTAACATGCGGTGACCCAGCTATCTTTACGGAGGCATAGATTCTGAACCAGTTCATGACTGTGTCATTGAAGGCGAAGGCTAGGTCGGCAAGAAGCATTGCCTGCGGCGCGGTATGGTATTTCCGTGCCCACCTAGCCATCACGATAGGAGGTATTAATTTATCCTCAATATGCGCGTATGTTCTCTCTAGAACCCACTTACTACAATAGCACACGCACGTAAACCTGCCGCAGAAGAGTGTCTCACATTTCTTCCCGATCTCCGCCCCCTCGGTATTAAGCGTGTTGAGCGCCGCTTTAGGAACCTTACCTGCGTTAGCGCCAGTACTGACATTACCCGCGCTTATGACTTCAGCTGGTTCTACTGCTGCTGTGTCCACTGTTACCTTAATCGACACTATCCTATACCCTCTGCTAAGTAACCCCAAGTTTATCGGTATGGTCCTAACGAAGGAGTAGACCTCGAACTCGCCGTTCTTGGCAGGGATTAGAACGTCAATGAATGTGAGTAGTGCTGTCTTAACTCCTTGAGTGCTTCCCAGCGTTGAACGCCACTTCGGCAGAATATCCGTTCCGACCTTTCTCATTATGTTGGAGGTTAGTGAGGCAGAGTTGCCGTTGCCAGCTACTCTGCCTAGGTACGTTAACCTTGCCCCCGGCATTCCACCGAACACGTTCACAACGATCCCAACGATACTCCTCCCTGCTAGATCCGTGACGTATATCCTCGGCTTAGGCAACCTAACTATAAACGGCGGTATGGCTGGGTTTATTGATGCGTATTTTATTGTTATTCCTTCCTTAGGAAGTTTGTCTATGGTGTAGCTGATTAGCGTGTTGCTTAGTAGCGTTACGGAAGCGCCGCCAGCACTGCAAGCACTAACGCAACAACAACCAACCTACGGGCACGGGCAACCATCTACTCGCCTTTATTGACGTTGTAGAGAGCGAATAAAGATATGCCACTAAAGAAAATACTGAATAAAACAACGATGGTGGGGCCGCGGGGATTTGAACCCCGGACCACGGGGACTTTCGCCGAGCGCCGTGTGCGGACCCGAACCCCGCATTCTCCCAAGCTAAACTACGGCCCCACCACAGCATCCAATCGTTATCGGTTAGCCCGTCTTATTAGCTTTTACGCGTCGCTCAAGCTGGTAACACCCATTCTTCTCTTATCTTAACATACCTTTATAGGGTAACTCACGGAATAATTCATCAAGAGGTAGGGGGCTATGGCAGAGCATACTAAGATCAGGGAGTTTCTGAGGAAGCTGCACTCCCCGTTCGTCGGTAGGGAGGAGGAAGCTAGGGTAGTGACGCTCACGCTACTATCGCGTGAGCACGCCGTATTGATAGGTGAGCCAGGATGCGTCGCCTCAGACACGCTCATAGCGTTGCGTGATGGCACGCTGGCCTACATAGACTCGCTGCTGAAGGCGAGCGTCCCTGGCATATACTCGGTTAACATACCGCTACACGCCTCACACGTTGCTACCGAGTGGCACGCATACATAGTTCCTGAAACTGTTGAGCTAACGACTAGGCTCGGTTTAAGGTTAAGGGTTACGGCTAACCACCCCCTACTAACGCCGTGTGGATGGGTTAGGGCGGACGCCTTGAGTCCAGGCACCCTAGTTAAGTTAGCGCCTCCCGCCCCTTCGGGCAGAAGCACCCATACCTCCCTAGCGGCGGCACTAGCTGCGTTCTCAGCCAAGCCGCGTCTTAAAAGCACTGGAAATCGCTATAGCATCTTTGAATGCCCCGTTAACCTCCTACACTATGACGTTACCGTGCTGAGGACGCATGGGGCGGCGGTCGAGGCTGGAGGCCGTAGGGTACTCGTTAATGGCGCATCTCCTCAGCTGCTTGAGGGTTTAAGGTCTTTAACGCTTGGCAGGCTACCCTCAGTAGCTCTTGAGGGGGGCGCTTCCTTAGCCGCTTTTTTGGCCGGTGTCGTGAGGTATTATGGCTCTGTGGAGAGGCAGGATGACGGCATCCGCATTACTATAGGATCCGCTGTTAGTGAGGGGATTACGAGAGCGCTTCATGCAGCGTTAGTAACGTATGGCGTCCTAGCCATTTATAGAGAGGATGTCAAGACGCGGGAGCTTGTGATTAGGGATCGCGGCTCAATTGCTAGGTTATGTGCGTTCCTGCGAGCCTGCGGCCCACAAGGCAGGGAGCTTCACATAATGCTTGAGTCGTTCCTTGGGAAGGTGTGGGAGGCTTTAAGCCAGCTCCCCCTAGCGTTTCTAGGGGGGCTGACCTTCGACGTAGTGGAGCGTGTTAGGGTTATTAAGGAGTTAACCCCGGTATACGATCTGCATGTGCCAGTAACGCATTCCTTCGTTTCTAACGCCCTAGTATCGCATAACACGGCTAAGTCCGCTATAGTCAGGAGGGCGGCTGAGCTACTCAACGCTAAGTTCTTCAAATACCTGCTGACTAGGTTTACAGAACCTGCGGAGCTCTTCGG
>JAMOVB010000162.1 GCA_027061705.1 Desulfurococcales archaeon | reverse complement strand
AAGCCTCACCACCCTGGCGAGTAGGGCTGCGTTGGAGAGTATTAGGGCGGCCGCGTAGACTAGGGCGTCGAAACCGCCGTGGAAGTACATGTTGGCGGGCGTGACGACCGCGTCAAGCGCCTTAAACCTGCTTGAGACCGCAGCCACCAGCGCGGCGAACCCTATGACGCTCAGTATGCCGCCGCTGACGCTCCTCGAGAGCGCCGACGCTAGGGAGGCTAGGGACGCGCCCATCACCGACGCAAGCAGGTTAACCCAGAACGTGAACGCCCACGCCCGCCAGTAGTTGGGGAAGGCGGACCAGAGCCTAAGCACTGCGGCCGTAGTTGAGGACGCTAGGCACGCTATGAAGGCCGCCTCAAGCGCTACTGAGGAGTACCTCCTAACGAACGCCTTAAGCCTCCCGCCGGTCTCGAGAACCTCAAGGAAGAAGTACCTGTACTCAAGAGACTGCCCTAGCGTGAGGGCTGCGGCGACGCCAGCAAGTATTAGCGTGACTACGCTCTCACCGTTCACGAAGATCTTAAGGTTCGAGAGCCTCGCCGTCTCATTAACCTTAACGCACGCGGCTGGGGCGGCTGGCGGCGGGGGAGGCGCCGCGCCCTTAGCCACGTGCTCGTACATCACGTAGTTAGTGTAGGGCATAACGCCGAGGAACCACGCGGTCGCCAGCGGGGCTACCGCAGCAACTACCGCTAGGGCGAGCGCCGCTACCGACATGAACGCCTCGCGGAACGGCAGCCCGGCCCTCAAGCTCAGCCCCTCCCGCCCCTCCTCCTGAGGATGGCGTAGGCCGCAGCAGCCACGCATCCCCCCACAACACCTGCTAGCACGGCGACCTTACCCCAGTCGATAACCACCACGTTCGCCGGGTAGTCGTCGGCCTTAGCGACGGTGTCGAGCAGGGCCTTAGGCACGACGCCGTACAGCCTGGCCAGGCTGGAGTTCGTGTGGAATAGGTTCTGGGGGAGCGTGACTATGCCGAAGACCTCAACCGGGTAGTGATGCGTTAGGTATATGGCTAGGTACTTATTGCTAAGCCTGACCGTGTAGAGCACCGTGCCGCTCACGTTGACGTGGACCGGCATCGGCCCGCCGGTGTCGTTATCCGTAAGCAGCTTGAGCTCCTCACCCATGTAGACAGTGTTGAGCTTACTGACATTCGAGAAGCTCAGGTCGGGGAACACGTAGTAGGGGAAGAAACCTATGAATTCCCTCCTACCGCCCTCTAGGATCAGCCAAGCGTAGTTAAACCTCCTGTAGATCAGGTAGGTTAGCGTTGTGTTGAAGGGCTCCGAGCGCGACCTGGCGGACCTGCTGACGAGCAGCCTACAGTGGCTTAAGACGTAGGCGCCGTTGCAGACTAGCTCCTCACCCTTAACCACGTCAAGCCTTCCACTAAGCACGACCCTAGCCTTAAGGAATGAGGCATTCACTAACCTAAAGTAGATCGAGGCCGTACCCCTAAACACCTCGTTACTGACGTAGGACCCGTTAACAAGCCTGTTCAGCGGGATTAACTCCACCCTAAGCACGTAGGCAGGCCTCCACCCACCATTACGTGCTGCGGCAGCGTGACCAACGCCTGCCTGCGTTAGTGGGGCGAGGGCCGCTGCAATTAGGAGTGCCGGGAGGACGTAGGTCGTTAGATGCGTGCCGCATCACCTCCTACGCCTCACCACAGCGTAGGCTGCGATCGCGGCCGCGCCGCCGAAGGCAGCCGCAAGCACCGCGACCTTACCCCAGCTAACGGATACGGCGCCTGAGGGGTAGTTATTGACTTTGAATATGCTGCTGTAGAAGTCCTTCAACGCCGAGCAGTACCCGTAGCCTAAGGTCGTGTTCGTCCCCATCCCGCCCGCGGGGACCGGTATGTAGCCATTAACGGTTACGGGGTAGTGGTGGATCACGTAGATCGTCACTAACGGGTTCTTGAACATTATGGCGTAGACCGTCCTGCCGCCGAGGCTGATGTGGGCTGGGAGGGGCTCGCCGTTAGAAGCCTTAACAACGCCTAACTCTCTACCCATGTACAGTAGCTGATGCTCGCTGGCGTTCGAGTAGCTTATGTCGGGCACGACGTAGAGCGGCAGGAACCCGACGAATTCCCTCCTACCGCCACCCAAGACCATCCAGGCGTAGTTAAACCTCCTATCAACGATGAAGGTTGCCGAAGCGCTAACCTCCCTAGAGGTTGCGTTCGTCAGCTTCAGGAACTCTTGGTAGGGGACGCTCCTGCAGTTCTTAAGGCTGTAGTCGCACACCCTAACGCTCCCGACCCCCTCAACAACGCCCTTAAACACGGCCTTAACCTCAACGTAGGTCGCGTTAAGCGGCTTCAGGTATATCAGCACGTTACCGTTGAAGAGCCTAGCCCCCACGAGCTCGGACTTCGACGTGATGTTGTAGTAGAGCACAGCGTTAACGCTTAACCCGTAAACCAGCCTCCAACCCCCTGCAGCGCCTGAGGACGCCGCTACCGGGGCAGGCACGGCTAGCTGCGCGTATGTGGCGAGCAGTAGCGCGAGTACTGCGGCCGTGACTACCGCCTTACCGTACATCCGCACCACCTCACACACATTTAATATGACGGAAATAAAGAGTTTACGCATATCCATGGGTTTCCGATGGATTTATGAATTTAACTAAATTAAAAAAGCCTATGGTTCAGGCCCGCCGCCCCCAACCACGCGCTACGGCCTTACGCGCTTAAGCGTTCCACACGCTCGCTGACAGATATACGGTGAGGTGGTCGACGTGGTCGCTGTGGCAGAGGCCCCACCACCAGGTGTGGTGCACCTTGTAGTCGGCGTAGGCGTGGGCTGAGACGTACTGATACCCGTCCTTAGGCATTGGCGGGGCGGTGTGGCCGCGGCTGAGTAGCGTGAATGAGTAGCACTCCCAGTTGGCGAAGCCGCAGCCGTCCTTAGCTTGGCTGTTGACGCCGACACCGTACGATATGAACCTGTGGAGCTCGGTGTTCCTGATACCCATTAGCATGGCTGCCATGGCGTCGTAAGCACTGCTCTTAGTGGTTATGGAGACGGACGCCGACGCGCCATCGTATGACACGCCTATCGTTATGGTGGTGCTGCCGCCTAGGTAGCCGTGCTGGTCGCTGCCGGTGTCGAGGATCTTACTGACTAGGGCGTTGGCGTATAGAGGTACCTTAAGCCCGGTGCTGAGTGCCATGGCGCCGGCTCCGTAGGCCAGCACAGCTGCTGCGAGGGCGGCGGCGATTAGTGCCGGTATGGCTCTGGATCCGCACTTCATATTGTATTACCCTCATATTACGATTGCACCCTACATCGATTATTCATGACTTCATATTATACAAAAGAATTCATTAAAGTAAAAAATATATGAGCATGATTTAACAGTATAAGCCGTAACCCGAAGCAGTTACTGTACTAGTGAGTGATAGGCAGGCGCACTACCCACTAACGCATTAACGTGTTTTAAACAGTATAGAGTTGCGAGTTACGGGGTGCGTGCTCCGGCAGCACGCCCAGTAATTAGGGGGCTCCGCCCCCGATAAGCTTCTGCAGTATCTCGGATGTGTCCTCCGAAACTATCCTGAGAACCTCAACGCCGGCTCCCCCGCCCTCCCTTAGGATCTTGTTAAGCTCATCCACACCCACGCTGAGGACCTTACCCCCAACCCTAACCTCGATGAGGTACCTGCCCCTAAGGAGCTTCTCAGCCTCACCATGGTATATCACCCGCCCCTGATTCAGCACGGTTAAGGTGTCGGGGACTAGGTTTAGGTCTATGTGGCTCGTTATTATCACGACCTTCTCCCTACCCAACTCCCTAACCAGGTGCTTGAGCGGCGCTATCATCAGGACGTCAACGTTGCTGAAGGGCTCGTCCATGATTATCACTTCAGCGTCCGCCAGCAGGGCTATCGCTAGCTGAACCCTCCTCCTAAAACCGTTCGAAAGCTCGTAGTACCTCTTCCTCATGTACGGCTTCAGACCCATAAGCTCGGCAACCCCGGCGACGTCCGCCCCCTCCCTACTGAAGTACTCGAGGATCTCTGAAACCCTCATGTCAGGCAACCTAACGTCCTCGGCGACGAAGCCCAGCAGCCCGCATGCCTTGGCAGGCGGTAGCTCCGCACCGCCCTCCAGAACGTACCTCACCGAGCCGGCGTTGGGGTGCACGAGCCCGGCCATTATCTTAAGCAGCGTTGACTTGCCTGACCCGTTGGGGCCTAGGATCAGGTTAAGCCCCTTACCGAACCTCAGTGCCGGCGTCCTAAGCTCGAACCACCTATACCTCTTAACAAGCCCCTCAACGACAACCTCCCTTACGCGCCGCCTCCCCTCAAGGCGCGACACGCCTCACCACCACCTCAGCCACGCGCCTATGGAACGGCGGGATAACGGCCCTAACCCTAACGACAACCTCACCCAAGCACCTGATCCTAACCGCGGCAACGCCGGTAACTCCATGAAGCCTCACAGGCTTCCCGCCGCCGCAGTAGCCGCACGCCACACTAACGTTGAGGGCGGGGCCGTACGACCTAACGACAACCTCATACACGCCCTTCCCGAAGGCGAACACTTGGCCGGAGCTTAACACCTGCCTGTAGGGGGCTGGCGGCGCCGTAAGCACTGCTGAAGCGCTCCCCGGCCACGAATACATGACCCAAGCGGCGAGCGCCACAGCCACAGCAACAACGATTAACGGGGCCGCGGCCCGCGCCCTCAGCAACGCCTCGTAAACCCTCTCGAACCTCCCGCCACCACCGTCCTCAGTACTCAATCCTAACCACCCTCCATAGAGCGAGCACGTTGAACGTGGCGAGTAGCGCCACGTATATGGCGGCGTCGCCGCCGTAGATAACGAAGGTGGGGGCTATCACGGACTCAAGACCCCCTCCCTTCACGGAGGTCGCCGCGGCTAGGGCTGCGAAGCCCAGACCAGCTAGTAGGGAGCCCGCAGTACTCCTAACAGCGAGCGCTGCCAGCGACCCGAACGAGGCGCCGGACACCGCCGAGAGCAGTAGGAGGGCCGAGCACGTCGCGAAGCACCCGCCGTAGGAAGGGTACGCGTTGAGCAGGTAGGGAGGGGCTGCAGCCACGAGCGACGCCGCCAGAGCCATGAACACAGCGCCAGCAAGCGACGCCGAAAACCTAACGCCGTAGACCCTAAGCCTACCGCCCTTAAGCAGGGCCTCAAGGAAGAAGTACTTATACTCAACAGGCCTCCCAACAACGAAGGAGGCTAGAACGCACGCCACGATAAACTCTATCGCCCCAACCGAAGTGAAGTAACTCTTAAGCCCCAACCTAACGGCAGTCACGTTAATACGCTCACACATTACTGACTTAGAGACGTTCGAAGACCTAACAACCTTAATAGGGACCGGCAACGTGGTGGACCGATTACGCGGAACCAGCCTCGAAACATGCGTGGGGAGTGAGAAGGAGGAGCTGGGCATGACACCCAACATAAAAGCAATAACTAAGGGAGCGATAACACCACCTAAAACTATGGCCAAGGCGGTGTAGGACTGCAGCGCATCCCTAAAAGGCAACGGCACCCTCATACTAACGCCTCGCCCTAAACCTCCTGTAAGCAAAGTACGCCAACACACCCACACCAGACGCCACAGCAACACCCAAGGCAACGATCTGCTCAAACCATCTCCATGTAATTATGCTTATGCTCGAAGGGTAGTTGTCTATTGACTTCAGAAATCCTATGAACTTCTTACTGACAACAGCCGAGAACGTGAGTAGTGAGTAGTTCCCAACATACACACCTCCCAAGTTCTTAAATGGGAGCTCGAACACACCTGAAGCGGCGACAACGTAATGATGTATTACATCAACTTCTAAGTAACTAAGATGCGGATCTCCGAAAGCGAGTGTTGTTAGTGAGACGTTTTTGTGAGGGCCTATTTTTATGAAGACCGTTATAGGTTCCGGCCCCCAAGTGCCCGTTATTTGATTTATAATATCGCCATAGAGCTCAATAGTCCTCCCTAGGTACATGTACTTCGGCGGAGATTTACTAGTGATCATCTTCGTATCAGGCACCACGTAGAACGGGAAGAACCCTATGAAGCGGTGTGTGCTCTCCTCCCAAGCGTAGTTATACTTATTCATAATCAAGTACTTCAGAGTCACGTTCACGTGCCTCTCGGCAAACCTCATGTAGTTCGTCGTGTTCAGCTTGGCCAGCTTAACGTTGCAGTTAAGGTTAGTTATGTTGCCCGTACACTCGGTAACCCAACCCTCAGTCATAGATATGGGCGCTATCCCAGGCGCCACAGTACCCACGAGCCTTAACGTAGCCTCCGTAAACGTAGAGTTATAGGGTCTAATGTAGAGGTAGGCCTTCCCACTAAAATCCATCTGCTCAAAGAACCTACCATCAGCCGTCCTATTATAGCCAGTGATACTTATCCCAAAAACATACGGGAACTTAATACTCGTAACCTTATTGGTCGAACTAAAGCCTACAAATGAGGAAGAAAGTGCCAGTACTATTATGGATGCTACAGTTATCCAAGTAGCAACCCTCACGCAGCCTATTCGTGCCTGCATATTGCTTCACACCCTCATAGTGTGTTTTTAAGTAATCTCTTAGTTGGTACTTCCTTGTTTTAATAAAAAGAAATACTTTATTAAGATTCTCAAGGGGACACTATAGTTGCGAGTCTGCTTTTTGAGTAGGCGTCAGGAGGTACGAGAACCTGTGGGTTCGCTGTTAGTCTAACATCCCATACTTGGGGTGGTGCAAGCCAGTGCGGGTACTTCTTCACCTCTATGTAAGCGTATGCAGTATAGCTAATACGTAGCCACTTTCCCCAGCTTACGTGCTTTGTCAGCTGGCCATGCTTTCCAAGGATTTTAAAATCGTAGCATACCCAGTTGAACAGAGTGCATCCATCCTTTACAACAGCTCGTGAACCAGCACCGAATGCTCTAAACTTATGAATTATGTCGTCATACAACCCAAAGATGGCGGCTCCTAGCGCTATGTATGCAGTATTCTTAGTGGTAACACTAACCCTCGCAGTAGCGCCGTCGTAGCCTATGGCTATGGTAATTGTGGTGTAGCTACCTAGGTAACCTCTCTGATCGCTACCTTTGGCGAGTACTGCGGCATATACTGTTTCGCTTATACCCTTGAGTCCCGGTATGCCGAGGGCGTGGGCTATGCCGAAGGCTGGCAGTGCTATGAATACTGCGGCGACTAGAGCGCATGCGAGCATCGCGTACTTTCTTGCAATGGGTGCTCTCTTCATTCCCTATCACCTGACATTAGTTCTTCAGAAAGAATTCCTATATTTGTAACTTTCATGTGAGTCATGGATCATTTTTAAGCGTTTCGCGAAGTAAGATATTTAAGCTGCGCTATCCCTGCTTCGTGCGTGTATCGTGTTGTGCACGGTGTTTGGGATCCTAACCGGGGTCTGTGGGGGGTTTGCTACCTAGTTCAACCGTGTTTCGGGCTGCCGGGCCTGCTTCCCGCTCTTCTTTTATCACGTGCGTGTATATTGGTTTGGAGTTCTGCCTTACTCCGATGTATAGCATTTGAGTTCGAGCTCCTGACTTGGGGCTTGGTTAACTTTACTGCGGTATAGTTAATCCCCACTTAACTTTACCAACCATGCCCCTCGAAACTCCCAATATACAAAAACCCACTGAAGTGGGGATGTAACACACAATCCCTCCATAAGGAAGAAACGCACACTACATGTATGTAGGCGGCGGAGCGAAAAACTTAACACACTGATGTAAAAGGGGGTGCGGCACGAGCCAAACACGCATCAAACCACAACTACGCCACCCTAACGACGCTCCTCGAATACCTAAGAGTACTTCCTTGCCACAATCCTGGAATTGCTAATGCAAGAGGTTGTTGTATGGCAATCAGGTGTAAATGCGGTGAGTGAAACGTGAGGTAGTTGAGGGTGGAATTTTTATGTTATGTTAATGCTATAGTAATACTTCCCCTCTTATGGATATCAAACCTATCTTCTCTAGATTATAGAGCAGGCTTAACACTCTTTCTTCTGGTAGGCTAGTTTCCACTGATATCTTAGCAACGAGTTCCGAGATTTTACGTATCCTTAGTCTTGATCCTCTTGTTAACTTCTCTAATGCGGTGAAAACGGCCTCAGCATCCTTCTCTAAACCTAGGTTTCTGAAAATATCATCTCTAATAGTCCGAGCAAGCGCGAAGAATTTGCTGAGGGCCTCCTGTAGCCTTCTGACGTTATCCTCTCTAAGTACAGTCCTAGATAGACCCTCAGTCAGGCTGGATATGATATTCTTCTGTTCGGTTAGCTGAAACCTTTGTGACGCCAGCTTAGCGCAGACGTTCTCAGGAAGGCTGTTTTCAAGATTATTAACTAACCTAGTTATGTTATTGTAAAGTTCAGAAACGGTGTTGTCTATTACTCTACCTATGCTCCTGAGCAGCCTCTCAAACTCTTCCTTGCGCTCCTTATACAATCCCCTTAGACCGTTTCTCACATCATACCTTAGTATTGCCTCAAGCTTAGCGTTACTTACTTCCTTTGCGGATGCGGAGATTTCTCTAAGTACGCTTTCAGCTTTTTCCGAAAACTCTGTGTCAGCGGAGATTCTTCCTGAGAGCTCGCTAAGCTTACTTAAGTGATCCTTAAGTTCAGGTATCTCTTTAGAGAAAAGACCTAGATATCTACTCAGCAACTCTACGGTATTACGGATATCACTAGCTAGGAGCGCATAATCTCTCCTGCATCCATCAACACTATCTTTAATCTCCTTCAGAAGTCTTCCTCTTTTTTCAAGCTCCTCCCTTCGTTTTCTAATGTTTTCGATTTCTGCAATTATTAGGCGGAGTTGACCTCTTAACTCATCGTAAAACGACCTTACATCAGTACTTCTCCTAAGAATATCGGCACTACGGCTTACTAACATGCCTAACTGTCCTACCGTATTGGAGGAACTGCCAATGAAGCTTAGTGCGCTTTTAACACTGTTAACGAACCCTTCAATAGTGTCTCTTATTTTAGCTAGGTAGTCTACACTGTTTCTTTGTAGATTAAGTAACTCCTTGTAAACATTCATGAACAGGTCATAGTATACCAAGTTGAAGTTAGTTACTAGCTTTTCATCACCTAAGCATCCGTCACTATAATGGAAGTAACGCCGAAGGGCTTCCCTGTCTTTCTTTTTACCTAGTAATTTAACTCCTAATTTCAGTAAGTCGTTAAATTTGGAATATCTGCTTATAGTTGAGTTGTATTCCTCTGCGAGTGCCTCTAAAGACTTTTCAATGCTTTCAATCCGTCCTTTTAGTGCGTCGCATATCGCGTTGATAAATCCGTTTTCTTCACATATGCTCCTCAAACTCTCTTTTACTTCACCTACGCTTTCCAGAGTTCTCTCTATTTCCTCGCCTACCCTAACTATACCTTTCGTGGCGCCTATGATATCCCTCTTTATTACATTGATTACGTAGTCTAGAGTCTCACTTGCGAATTTCAGATTGCGTAACCTAAGGCTGGCATCCTTAACGCTATTATCGTAGTCAAACTCTTGGGTAATAGATTCTAGATCCTTAAGTAGTATCAGCTTCCAGCCCTTTTCCTTAGCTACGGCTATATGAAGCAGTGCATTCTCTATAGTAGCTGGTGAGATTCCACGCTCCTCTAGAATCCCTATGAGCTTACTCTCAACATTATGTAATTCGCTCCATTTATTCTCAACTTCATTGCTTAGTCTTTCTGCGTACTCGTTTATGTCAATACACATTACCTTACCGCCCACTACGACTATGTCACCTCTGGCTTCTAGTATGTCCAGAAACGTTTGAAATACTCTGTTTGAAGACCTTACATCGGTTGTGAATATGAAGTTCTCCTTAATTGTCTGTAGACTTACACCACGGACCCCCGGATTTCTGCATGCTGCTGATACTACGTTAACTATCCTTCTCTCAATAGGGTGTAACGTAAGCTTTACATGCGTTAGGTCAGCTGAACTCACAGCCATATTGTTTGAGCATGCTACCCTCACAACGCTCTCCAAGAATGATCTAGCCCGGGCTGCAAGCTTCTCTACGGGTATCCTTCCAGAGGTTCCTTCAGGTTCAAGATCTACTTTTACATAGGACGGTACATTTACTCCGCAGAACTTACCGTCTCTACCGTGATATACCGTCGACTGATATATCTTAGCGATTCTATATATAAGTGATTTCAGCGTGAACTCATTCCCACCTAGTAGTAGTGTCTTGTACCCATCCCTAAAGGCGATTATTGGATTTTTCTCCTTAGCAGGTATTAGACCTAGGTTGTTGATTTCCCTCGGTACTATCACGCCTCTTCTTAAACCTTCAGCCTTCCATACTCTACCTATTCTATTAATGCCGTACTTTACAGCTAGAGTTTCATAGTATTTCCTAAGCTCATCATGGCTCACGTCATAGCGTTTCCTTCGGGCTATTATGCTCGCTACAAGGTAGTACACGTCACGTAATTTTATTGGAATTATCACTCTATTCCATTGCCTGAACACCCTGTCGAGCAGGTCTATGTCTATGTTTTCGGGGCATATTAGTATACATAATTTAGTGTCAGTGCACATACTCTTAAACTTCTCAGCGTTTTCTACTACATGTTTTACAAACGCCTTAATGCTCAGCTGGGTTTTAACTGTTTCACGGCCCTCAGAGACAACGATGTTCAGCTTTCTGGTAGTCTTATCACGTTCTACTAAGTTTAGCGTTATCATCATATCCTCAATTGCTGCCTCTAAGTCGCGCTCAAATTGGACTGTATTGTTATTCATTTCCTCTTTAGACTCAATATAGGCTGCCTTAGCATCGGCTCTGTTACGTATAAAGGGTATTATGCTCGGGGTTATGACGGGATAGAGCTTCATGTACTCCTCGGGTGCGAGTATGAGTCCTTCAGTAACTTTATACGCTGATTCCTGAAGTATGCGTTGCACCTCTTTGTAAATTCTATCATTAACGTCTATGGGCTCATAGAATGATAGAAGGTCGGCTAGAGTTCCAGGGGCCTCAGGTATTGAAATGGCGTAGTTGGTGTCGTCTATTAAGTGAATTATGTTGGACAATGATGCCTTTATAGTGTACTTCTCATACTCTACATTAGCGTGTTCACCAGCGATAGCGTTGGCTAAATCCTCAATTACCTTTATCAGTTGGTTTTGATTGCCTACTATGTAAGCTCTGCACTTAAGTAGTCTCACTCCGTATCTCTTTAATGACCAGTTCATTAATTCGCTATCGTTACCTTTGTAGTCTTTCTTGAATATAAGTGAGGAGCTTGCGAACAGCATTGCTAATGCCGAATCTAATTGCTCGCCAGCAGTTAGGTTTCTGAGGAGCTGGCTGAAGATTACTTGATCAAGCGGGTTTTCTTTTCCGAGATGGGTAGCTATGGCAGCGCCTAGTAGGGATTCTATCATTAGGATTTCGTCTATTTGATATATACAGCTCCTTGCATTATCCTCGGTACACCTCATTATGCTGTAGTATATTATCCTGTTAAACACTGAGATTGCCGTTCCTAAGTTCCCCTGCGAAATCGTATAGATCAGCTCCTTAAGTCTCGGATCCTTAAAGACGTCGTTAGGATCCGCTCTGAGTATTTTGCTGACTAGGATATCGATTATTTTGATAACTTCATGTTTCATTGCAGGATATAGGTCGGCTGTATCCTCCCTCCTCCCTAACCAGCCGTGGAACTCCTTCTCCTTAAGGCTTGATAGGTATATTTGATAGGCAGAAGGTGTTGATGCGAATATTATGTGGACCTTTCCACCATACTTTCTCCCTATGTATGAGCGTTTATCACGGAAGAGCTTCATGAACGCTTCCATAAGCTCCAGAATGCTCTTGCCGCCTATAACCCCCGACTTGTGCCATATTAGCCATTCAAACTCATCTATAAACAGAATAACAACAGCATTTTGTTGCGAGATATACCTCTTTGCAGGCTCCAGTAATGCCTCGCTGAAGCAGTATTCAACGTCGACTGCATCTCTGCAGCTTCGCGCTACATCCCTGAGTAGATCTCCTAGCGTAAGCTCCTTGTAGATAATCCTAACACCCACATCTCTTGAGAGGCTTGGTATCTGATCCCTGATGGCTTTACTGAGCAGTGTTTTGCCAAGCCCCCACTCACCTCTCAGAATAAGTATTCGTGATTCCCCACTTCTCGAGGCGCTTACTGCCCTGAATATGAAGGCCTTAATCTGCTTGAGGGCATTCTGTTGCGCTTGTGTTAGTCCCGTGTACTGCGTTATTAGCTTAATTTCATCGTCGCGTATGTTTTCAGCAGCCTCGCTCCAGTAATCGAGGTCTGCCGCGGTAGCAGGCAAGTCTATAACCTTACGCGTGATCGGCTCCGTCACGTCGCTCCACCCTTACGCTTGCTTAGCCGAAATATAGAAATCGAACCTGCTTCATGCTTCTTCCTCCTCCTAACCTTGACTAACACGGGTATCGGAAACGGATTCATTTGCCCGGTAATCACCGCTAGTCCTTTCTCCATTAACGTTAGCTTCTCCCTGATGAATTTGGGGAGGCCTCCCGATACATTGTTGATGTAATTTAGATCTGCTGGTGAGATTCTATGTATTATGAACGTATTCATCATTGACATGACTATAGGGTCTACATAGCTCGGCCGTTGAGTTACCAGTATCAAACTCAGTCCAAACTTCCTCCCTTGTGTAGCGACAGTAGCTAATATACTCCTGGCTATGTTTAGGCCGAGAGGGTATAGGGAGAGATTAGGCGCGAAGTTCTGCGCCTCCTCTATACCCAGAAGCATGACGCGGTTCTGTCCCTTCAACTTATATTCAACGAACTTCTTGAAAAGTAGTGAGAGAAGGTAATAAACTACGAATTGCTTTACAAACATATCTATGGCTGTAGCGCCCTCTGTGGAGAAGTCCACTATAACGAGTGCAGGCTTCCGCAGATCCGTCACTATATCTACGAATTCGTTATTTACGGTGGCCTCATCACCCCTATCTGGGATTGCCTTAGCGTTTAGCACGAGTTTTTCACGAAAGTTCTGAACAGCTCTCTGGACCGCCGCAACAGTGGCTGAGTGATAATTGTTTTTCAGCTTATTCATCACATGTTCGCAGAAGAAGTTAAAGTGGTCGCTAATCACGAAAAGTTCATTTAGATCTACGTCCTTGATATCCTCATCCTCTAGCGCCTTTTGAAGTAGTTGTAGTTGTAGTTCGGCTCCTTCTAATTTACCTGCATGATAGAACCTGATTATCAGCTCAGCTAATTCATTGGTCTCAAAGAGGTTTAGGTCGAGGCCTATAGGTAGTATCTCACTTTTGTTTTCCCGAGCCTCCGCGCTTATTCCAAGAAGATCTAGGCGAGGCCTTCCTTCCTTTCTGTACGCCTCTGACTTTGGGAACACTATTCTGTAGATTTTGCTGAAGTTAGGTACGAGCTCCGGGTGTTTATAGTAGTCTATGTAGTCGCCATTTGCGTCAATTATCATGATCGGTACGGCTTTGAGTCCCTCACAATCTATATTACGGGAGCCAAGCTCCTCTATAATCACGCCAATAGTGTTAGACTTCCCACTACCCGTT
Organism: Desulfurococcales archaeon; assembly: GCA_027061705.1. Lineage (GTDB taxonomy): Archaea > Thermoproteota > Thermoprotei_A > Sulfolobales > NBVN01 > WAOL01. The sequence goes on along the minus strand of JAMOVB010000162.1, from coordinate 7,852 downwards.
ATACCTACGACCGCCATATGCATTGTTACGTTCTCTAAATTCAGTACTGCAGGAAATTGCTCCTCACTATAGCCATACAGTGCCCCTATCTTAAGATAATCTGGTCTCTTGGGGATGTCTTCCAATTTATCAACGCCGTATATTTGCGAAAGCACTTTGCTAGACACGGTAAAGACTCTTGATCCCGGTCTCGGCGGCCTATCCGCCGTTCGTAGCTTTCCATTAACGAGCTGACCTAAGATTCTGGCCTGTGCAATCAGATACTTTCTAGCGACTTTATCGGGCGGCTTGATACCTTTCCTTAGAGTCTCGCTCCATACCTCACCCGGCTCGAGGAATTCGTGGTGTGATTCTATGTTATGAATTATTGCATAGTAACGTACGGGCTTCTTCTTTAAGATATAATCCTCAATCATTACAAACATTCCTTCACGCACTTTCTCCTCAGCATTTTCGTGCGGCTGGAACGCTATGTAACGTGTATTCGCTCCTGAAAGCGTGTAGCCTAAGAACTCCATATCCTCATCCTCTGGAGTTTCGGGATGTTCTAACCTATCTGAATTCATAACTCATAACCTCCTTAGGTCTATTCAATAAGGAAATCCACGCTCTGAGCAATATGATGGAGGCTTCCGAACTTTTCATCAAGCACTAACGTGTCGCGAATAAAGCGTGAGATAAGCTCTTTGAGAACTTTTTTGGCGGTTTTCTTCTTTATAGTGCAGGACATATGCGCGAGTAGCACTGGCAAGGGGTATGGCTGACCAGGTAGTGTCCACACGCTAAGGAACTTACCTACATCGCGGGTAATCTCAATAGCGCTAGCGTTGACTTCGCCTTCCACCTCCTCTTTATTAATACGGTTGCAGGAGGTGGGAACCGCTACCTCGACACCAAGTACGCGCTTTCTTAGATCAACAACGCTGGGTAATATGTAAAAGTGAAATACTCTAAATGGAGTAAAGTCTCTGCAGTCCTCGCAGAGCGACCCCATCTTACTAATGTAGCGTTCATAATCGCTTCTACCCCCGCTTATCTCTATTGGCCTAGTCAGAAGTGATACGTCATAGTAATGGTTGTTGCTGCTTACATCTTCCTGCACGCTAATTGCTAACTTCCTAAAGAGGAGATTAACGAATGTGAAGTCGTTCAGGTAATTGCTTATGTCGCCTCCCCTGTCCCTATTATCCGAATTATCCGAGGTTCTCTCACCGCCATTGCCGGTTAAGACAGACCTCACTAAGTGATTACCAATTATTCTCTTTATAACCCCAACCACACGGCATCCTATATTAAGTAACTTGCCTATGAGTAATACTCTTTGAGCAACATACATGTTATACTCCTCATCAAGCCCGGGATCACGAGGTCTAAATATAGGTGGGTCGACGAGAGGACCGTCAAGAACTACGAAGCAACTGTTGCCTCGTCTAGTAGCCTTAAGTAGTTCTTTTAGCTCCACATACGCGCTGTCAAGAGCTTTCAGCTCCTCCTTAAACATATTCAACTTGAGCTCTTGGAGAGAATTCTCATAATTTGAGTCGTCGGGCGCATGATAGGGTTCTACTGTCAGTCTCTTATAGGGCTCTCCTAGAAGCCCTTGAGGGAATATAACGCATGCGGAGGAAGCTGCTATGAAGTAAATAGTTCCTATACGCAGCCTTGGCGTACTACTACTATCTACGCCTGCTGCAAGTGAACCGGCATACCTCCTAAAGTCCTCACTTGTTACTCTATGCCCTACGTACCCTCTATCCGGAAGTATTACTCTTCTCTCACCTATTAGTTCGTCATAATTACGTAGGTACTCACGATCTATCCTCAGTAACCGTGAGATAGCCTCCCCCGATTCATCGCCTAACTTCTCCAGCAACTTTATCCAGTATTTCTCGTCGCCGCCTAGCTCGGCAAGCTTTCTTCTACGCCTCAGTATCACTCCCGTATTACCTTGGTAATACCGCGTTAAAAATATTTCTCTTGAAGTACATAGGCAACCAGCATAGAATTCTGAATCAGGACCACACCTACCTCCTGAAGTACTCCAGAATAAGCAGGTATGCCTTTCTCAAGGATTTGAATGCCAGGCGGCCGTACCTAACCAATAAAGTCGCCTCACCCATCTCTACAGTATCGTCACTATCACCTATGCCGTAATCGTTGCCACGGCGGTCATGGCAGCCGACATCGCAGCCGTTGTTAAGTAGCGCTGCAAGGACTATGCTTGCGTGATGACGCGGTAGGACGAACACATTTAGAAGAGCTGTCCTCAGGAAGCGGGGTAGTAGGTCCCGTAGCTTCATTATCATTAATTTCTTTTCCCAACTCTCCATAAGCTTAGGCGGGAACTCGTAATTAGAGAGCGGATAGTACTTCTCGAGACGATAGGGCACTACTAACATCGGCTCAGAGATGCTGTAAAGCGTTGCTTCTATCCCCCTTCTCCTCAGCTCATCTATGTAATGCAACATCATCTTATGCGTTACCGTGCGCTGGTAGGGTTTCCGCTGCGTACACGGCATGAACACATTAACTAGGACCCGCGGAGGTCTCCATATACTCTTTATGTACTCGTGATACAGCCTTACGTGCGGGTGGTTAAAGGGGGATGGACCCTCCCTCTCCTTCCTTATTACAATTCTTCCAGGCTCATAACTCAGCACTTCAAAATTACCCGTACTCATCGCTATGTAGAGAGCTGGAGAGGGAAGCAAGTAGTCGCCAGCTACCTTAATACAGTGATGCTGGAGAGCCGGCACGTCGAGCTTACCTTCTCGAGCTGACATGATGCTTAGGTAATTCCATATGTCGGAAATACATAAGGCTTCCGGCATTGCTCATCCCTCTTCATACGCTAATATCACTCTTTCAAGCGGCTCTTTCATTAAATCCCTAAGCTTCATGAGAAGCTTCCTGAAAGGGCTTCGCTTTGAGATCCCCCCATTCCCCTTAGCTATTATCCAAGCGTTTATCAGGGCGCGTCCCTTGAAGCTAGTGAGTAGCTCGTCTAGCTTGTGAATTAAAGGGAATCCCGTTACTCTCAACTCCTTCTCAAGGATTTCCAGCTCCTCATCAGTTATCCTAGGTGTATGGAATCTAATCTTCCGAACACCCACGTACCTCTCCCCCCTCCCAGGCACTATCACGTGCCCGAATGCAGCCTTAACCCGCCAGGTGCTGGTATCAGCACTATCGGCGCCAAGGGTTCTCAGTATCTTTATCATTAAGAATGAACCGGCGCCAAGCACGTGAATTCTGAGGTTCGGAAACGCTTTGCGGAGTATCAGGAATCCTATGAGCGACTTCATACGGAGTTTTGTCCTCCTCAGTAGAGGCGGGACTATCCCTCCATACGCTATTGTATGTATACCTAGACTTCTGTAGAAGGCCGTTACGTCGAGCAGGTATTTGGCCGGGTATAGATGCACCACGGGAATTATCTCCTTATCTGGGTTATCCTTAATGAGCTTCAGGAAGTTGCTCTTATTGCGTTCAATCACCTCTGGGGTAGCGTGTGTTGGGTCGCTTACAGGGTAGTCTAGCGAGAGGAAGCACTTCGCGGTAAGCTCGCCGTATATCCGGCTTATGTCGTCAACACTTATGTGCAGACCCTTCACCATGATCTGATAGCCGCCTGAATCAACCCAGAGCCTGTGTTCGGGCACGCGTCTACGAATGCTTGGCTTACGGAGAAGTAGTTGATTCGCCATTACGTCGTTATCAAGGTATTTCCAAACAGGAATGTTTCCATCGTCGATGCCGAGCACCACATCCACGAACCAACACCTCACCGCCCGCGTGCCCGCTGACAGGCCCTGAGTAAATAGCTTGGCTTCAGGCACTAAATAATCCCTTATACTCTTAATTGGTTTACGCCATATTACCAAGACAATTACTTTAAGCTTAAGCAGATCAAACAACGAAGTAACGCGTTCAAATTAGCTTCCGGGAAGTATGGTTGTTGAAAATGCGTTGTGTTAATGTTGCCTAGCTCAGCAGGTGGAGTATTCTCCATACCTGTCTGAAGGTTCTGACCTCAGCGTCTATGTAGTGCCTCACTATATCCTTGGGTCTGAAGCCTATCGCTAGGTCCGCCTCCCTAAGCATGGGTATGTCGTTGCATCCGTCCCCCACGGCTACCGTTACTTTAGGGTGTAGCGTCTCCTTAAGCTTCCTGGCGACCTCCCCCTTATCCCCGTAGGTTAGGGTGCAGCCCTCCAGAACGCCGTCCTTGAATATCAGCTCGTGGGCTATGAAGCCGTCGTAGGTGAGGCCCGCAGCCCTTAAGCACCGCTCCAGTATGGTGAAGCCCCCGGTAACTATGAAGACGCGCCATCCCCTAGCCCTAAGTAGCTTGGTTAGCTTCACGGCGCCGGGCCTCACGCGTAGCTGCCCCGCTACCTCGCGGAACACCTCCTCCCCAACACCCCTTAGTAAGGATATCCTCCACAGTAGCGACTCACGCCACGGCTTGAAGCCGTTGATGCCGTGGATGAATTCCTCCCTAACCCTAACGTACAGGCCTGAACGCTTAGCTACCTCTAGAAGGTACTCTTGGGGTGTGATGACACCCTCGAGGTCGATGAGGAGGAGCCGCCCTCCCCGCCCACCGATTGGCGCATATTCACCACCTTACGCGAACTTCTCGGCAACCCCCTTATAAGCACTACGTCATGAAACACCATAGTAAAGTTAATAATGCGGCCCGATGACGGAATCCGTATAAGACTGCCTGCAGGGCTGGGTGTTCTGAGGCCGTCGCCCACACGCTTGAGCGGCGAGCCCGCTATTGCGCGCTACCCCTCACGTACCTGGACGCCTGGACGCGTAGTCACTCACACACGAATGCCTCACAACGCCCTTCTTAATTAGGTTCACCACAACGCTTGCGTCGAAAAAGGTACATCACCTACCCGCCTTCCCTATCCTCACGCATGATCCTAGCTACCTCCTCATCCGGTATGTGAGCTACCCTCCCACTCAGCCTACGTGCCCTCTCCTCAGCCTCCTCCAATTAGTCGATTGCGGGCTGCACCCAGCACCGCTTTTTAATAACGCATTAGGTAACGCTCTACACGATGACCCGTAGATCGGGTTGGAGGGTTAGGGACTTAGTCATTATGGAGGCGGCAGCCGTAGGCATCTCGGCAGCCATCATCGTGACCGTAACGAAGCTCGGGCTACTTAAGCAGGTCCCCTGGAGCCTGCGCTCGCTAGTGATCTCGCTGGTCGTTGCGGTAGCCCTTGCCACGGCCTCAGCCATAGCCTCATCACTCACGAAGACCCGCTGCGGGTGATGGGGTGGATCACTTAGTCTTGTTTTACATACTGAACAAACTCATTATTGATTTGTTCAGTATTCTGAACGGAGGCCTATTCTGATTCTGAGGGGGCATTCAAGAGGGGTACTCATAGGGTTTGGGACTTCCCGAGTTAGTGGAGAGGGAGTTAGTCGTTAAGGTCTCGCCCCTCAAGGCCATCGCAGGCCCTCGAAGAGCGGGTAGGACTACCGCCTCTCTTAAAAGGGCTAGATGTATGATTCCGCGAGCGTAGCTACGCCATACCCCACTTAACCACTCTATTCGCTGCTAGGAATGCGCCGACCACCCACACGCATAGCGACGCTATAGGCACTATCGTCGGTACTGAGGCGCCGAGGCCGCTTAACTGCCTCACAAGCTCGGCCGCAGCTGCCGTCGGCAGGCCCATCACGGCGTACCTGAGGGGCGTCGGCAGCAGGTACGCTGGATAGAAGACGGGTGGGAGAACCTGAAGTATGTTTGTGAGGGTGTTCGTCACCGACGACACGTTGGTGGCGGCCGAGACCCGCATCGCCACGACCAGCCCTAGGAAAATCGCTAACGTCAGCTCAGCAACCCCCACAGCCAACGCCGTGATTAGCTGCCTCACCGCACCGAACGCTATGGCGATCGGTAAGTACGCCGCCAAGGTTGAGGCCTCGAACACCATGGAGGAGAGGAACACTCCCAGAATGAAGTGCACGGGCGTTAACTCGGTCGCCACGAACATGTCGTAGAGCTTCATCAACCTATACCACCCGATGTCCTGCCCGACCAGGTTAATGCCGATGCCCCACATCCCGGCGATCACGGCGCCGACAACGAAGTTACTCACGCCAGCCCTACCGCCCCACACGTAGAGCAGGGCGAAGAACCCTATAGTCACGGCGACGCTCTGAACGAGCCATATGGGCTGCCTAACTATCCACCTACTCGCCAGGTAGGTCATCCCCCAAACCCTTCTAAGCCCTTCACGCACCATGCCCTCCCACCTCCCCACTACCGACTACCTCAAGGTAAACGTCCTCCAGGTCAACCTCGTCTATCGCAACGCTGCCGGCGACCACGGAGCTGGCTATGTTGAGCGCCTCATCACGGCTCCTAGCGTAGGCCACCACCCTATCCCCGAGCCTCACGACCCTCTCAGCCATCAACCCGTCCGCAGACCCCTTAACGATGACTTTGAACCTGTACGGGATAACACGCATTAGCTCTTCCGGACTGCCCGCCGCAGCCGTAACGCCTTTGTGAATCATTACGACCTGATCCGCGATGAGTTGTGCTTCACGCATGTCGTGGGTCGTCATGACAACGCACCTACCTCCCCTAACGAAGTCCCTCAGAGCACGCCACACCTTATACCTCCCCTCAACGTCCAGGCCGGCGCTCGGCTCGTCGAGGAACAGTACCGGCGCGTTGCTCGCTAGGACCATCGCCACGGCCACGCGCTTCCTTTGACCGCCGCTGAGCGCCCTAGCCAGCCTACGCCTAACGCTCCAGAGGTCAAGCACCTCCAGCCAGTACTTAGCCTCCTTAACAGCGTCCCCCCTACTGAAGCCTCTCAGCATGAGGTAACCTACGACCGCCTCCAACGGCGTCCAGTTAGCGTCTATGCTAATGTCCTGAGGGCATAAGGCGATGTGCTTCCTGATCTTAACGTAGTCCCTCAAGACGTCATACCCAGCCACCCGCGCCTTGCCCTTAGTGGGTTTAAGTAGGGTGGTGAGCATCCCGACCGTCGTGGTCTTCCCAGCCCCGTTAGGGCCTAGGAGCACGGTCACCTCCCCGTACCTGGCCCTCAGGCTCACGTTCCGGGCGCCCCACACGCCGTTGGGGTAGCGCTTCCCGAGCCCTTCGGCCTCGATAGCGTGCCCGCGCATCTAGCTCCCCTCAAGGATCGTTGGTTTCAGCGTCCTTATTAGTCTATTAGTTGAGAACAGTCAACAACCCCAGTCAACTCCCCTCAACCCATGAGGGCAAACCATTAGTTTAGGGCAGTCAACTAAACCGCTTATCAATAACGAAGGCAGGAATAATGACGGTGGTGCCCCACGGGCAATGAAGGGAATGGGGAAGGGGAGAAGTCCGAAGCACCCGGAAACGGCGAGGTCTTCCAAGCATTAGCGCATAAGGTTAGGAGGAGGGTCATAAGGTCGCTGGCAGAGAAGGGTGAGAGGAGCTTCACCGAGTTAATGAGGGACGCGGGACTCGAGGACTCGAGCGTGATGGCGTTCCACATGAAGAAGCTGGGCCCACTAGTAAGGAGGAATGAGAGGGGGTACTACGAGCTAACCGGGCTTGGCTGGAAGGCGTATAAGGTGTTAAGGGAGCTCGAGCTGGAGTCCCTTGAGGACAGGGCGGAGGAGGTGCTCGAGGAGATTAGCGGCAGGAAACGCACTAGCGGGGAGGCCGGCGAGCATGAGTCAAGGCCGCGGCCGATAACCGCCAGCGAACGGGTCGGCGGGGAGGAAGCGCTCTCAGCGATAGGCTCGATAATCAACGAGGTGGTTAAGACCGTATCGGAGGTCATCAAGAGCGTAACACCCACCGACATA
>JAMOVB010000161.1 GCA_027061705.1 Desulfurococcales archaeon | reverse complement strand
TTATAGAGGACCCCACGGGCAAGAGTGCAGTGAGGGGTGAGGGTGTTAAGGTCGTTGAAGAGCCTCTTAAGGACGAGGACGCTAGAGCGCCTACAAAGCGGGGAAAAGACGCTACTCAACCTTAATACCTACTTCCTCGCCACCCTCCTTCTTAGGTATCTCAATCTCTAACACGCCGTTCCTGTACCTAGCCTTCGCGTTCTTAATATCGACCTCCGCAGGAAGCTCTACTTCCTTGTAGTACTTCCTGTTGGTGTTGGAGGCTCTTATGATTAACTTACCCCCGGATACCTTCAGCTTTATCTTCTCCTTCTCAACGCCGGGTATCTCGGCGACAACCCTGATCTTATCACCCTCATCGTAAACATCCACGAGGGGCTCCGACTCCTCCGTTATCTGCGGGCGCCTCCCAACCCTCTTAACGTTGCCGAACTCCTCAATGCGCGGGACGCCGTCGGGACCTATGGTTATTCTGAAGCCGTATATTAGCGGCTTGCCAGGAATCGCTGTGCCCTCCCTCTTAGCGGCTTCCTCTAACTCGCTCATGAACCTGCGCGTCTCTAGATTGAACTCGTCAAGCTCCTCCCACACCTCACGAAGCATCTTATTGATCATCTCATCCCATAGCTCGAATATGGACTTCCTCCGCTTCTTATCAGGCATTCTGCCCACCTAGATAGGTTTGTTAAAGGGGGGTATTAAGCTAAGCACGGCATTTACTTAAGAGTGCCTACGACATACTTCCGAACCCCCAGCCTAACCATGTCCCCGAGGTCAGGGTCTATGGAGACTATCCTGTACACGCCGTCCAGGTCATCGGCACGCACCACCTCAACCTCAAGCACCCTGCCCAGCAACTTAACGAATTCAGAATCCCCGCAATCCTCGCCTAAGTCGGCGACTAGGGTTTTAGTGACCCGGAAGCTGGCGCCGAGGGGGGACTTAACGAACGCGAACCACAACCTACCTACCCGTGATTATATGGCGTAGACCTTATAATTAAAGGCGGCCGAAGACCTCTGCCGGGGTCAAGGCATGAGTGTTGATGTGATAGTCCTAACTAACGGTAGTGACTTAGGTGAGAAGCTACTTAAGGTAACATGGTACGTTGCCCAGAAGCTATTCCGTGAGTATGGAGTTGAAGTGTACGTCATACCATACCAGGTTAGAGGTAGGGTCGCTTTACTTGTTAATGGTAGGGAGTACCCAGTTAGGAGTCCTGAGCAGGTTAACGCTAGGAATATTGAGGACTTGATACTCTCATCGATGGCTGGCTCGGATGAGGGGGCCGGATTTGAGACCATAGTAATAGGGTCGCTGATCGATGAGGGAGGCGCTTTCGGGGGCGGCGCCCTAGTCACCGCTTGAACCGCATCGCGCTAGGCGCAACGCGTCCTCAACACTTAATTCCCTCCAAAGACCCAACCTCCCAGCAGGCTTAACGCGTTGCTCGGTAACGTAGTTTTTAAGGTCTTCAACAGCTTTGTTGGCCTGTCCGAGGATCCCGTACTTCTCGAAGTGGCAACGGATTAGGCTGGCTGAGCGGACGTCATAGCCCAGCCTCTTGAGGTCCGAGAGCGTCTTCTGCCTTACTGAGGGGTCTATGCGCCCGCTACGAAGCACCGTGAGGGCGTATACAACTAGAACCTCCTCAGAGGCTTCAAGCCTAGGTAATAACGCCTCAGCAGGTACTGAAACTATGAGTAGGGATGAGTACCTACGCTTACCTAAGAGCTTAACCCCAACCTTCCCTGACGCGTGTTTAGTGTTGATTATCGCTAGGGTAACGTATAGGCTGGCGTACGGCGGTTGCGGAGGGTTGCGGTAGCCTGCCTTCCTAGCGACGTAGTCCAGCGGCATCGTGCTCACTATGCCCTCAGAACACTTAGTAACGGTGTTCGCAGTAACTATGACGCCATCACGCCCCCTGATAAGCCTTAACTCGTCGAAAACCTTAACCGCTGCCGACTTAGAGGCAAGCATACGCAGAAAGCTACACGCGCCGCCGCGAACCAGATACCTTCCGGGTTTCGCCGTAACTATCCAGGAGTCTTGAGGAGAGACACCGTCAAGCCCCTCCAGTATCTTTCCCATATAGTCGCTTTCACTGCCGATTAACTCGAGCTCGACGTCAACGTCGTATACGCTAAACTCCACGCCCATGCTGGAGAGGGGCTCCGGGTTCTTAAGGAGTATGGGTATGCGGTCTAGGCACCCCCACTGCGTGTCCCAGCCGTAGAGTGAGCTACTACCGAACCAATTATCTATGATTGCATCGCTAGATCCGTGTTTACTAACGTACGTTGTGAATGACGCTCCGAGGAACGCTCTCCTGACACTCAACTCCTTCAGCTTTACTCACCCTCCTTTGGAGGCCTTATCCTTTTTGAGAATAGCTTGCTGCCGTGAGATCTAAGGTGGTGTAGGAGATCCTCAACGGTGTAGAAGACAACCATGTCCTCGCTCAGAACTGAAATAACCTTACCCTCCGGGCATATTCTGTCTATGTCGCTGCAGATAGGGCAGAGTAGGAGGCCAGTAACTCTATCACGGCAAGTCACTACGGTCATCCCGGCATACGATACCTTAACCCTCTCCCACTGAGGCTCCCAAGTTAGCGACAAACCATACCCCAGGTAAAGGTTGGGGTGAGCGCTAATTTATTTACGCGGTGGCTACTTGGCGGCCTTAACCTTAGCCTTACCCATCTTAAGGGCGGCCATACGTAACTTGTACTTTATCGCGGCGCGTATTAAGTCACTCCTATTTCTGAAGCGGCCCATGCTGACCATAGCGTCTATCTTCCTTAAAGTACTCTCATCTAGCTTGACGGAGATTATCATCGTCCTCCCTTCACTCACCCAACCCACCCAGCAAGTAAAGGTATTACCTCCATAACATATTAACCTTACCCGTAAATAATACAGCTATATCGCAGTGAAACCACAGGTTACTATCTGAACAATCGTTAAATAATATGTAAGGGGGTGTTACGCCTAAGAGATTATAAGGTCATACCCTCCGCAGGCACTGCATAGCTTATAAGCAATCGCCATAGAAAACCGATTAGTGGTGCTGAGGAGTGGACGACGCATTGACAGCCATCACTAAGTACCTAGTTATTAAGAGGCTGGCAGGCGATACGATAACGATACTCGCTGTTAAGGAGTACCTAGTTGATAACCTGTCGCCCAGTACTATAGGGCATAAATACAGGATATCTAAGTTCAGGGTTAGGGGCTACGTCCAGAGGGTTATGGATAAGGCCAAGAATCACAGGGTGGCGGCAGCCATAGTTAAGAGGGTGTTTCCGTACGTCATCGATATAGACCCCATAATACTTAGGGTGAGCGGTAAGTACCTATGCCTTCTCTGCAATCAGCAGTTAAGGCATGAGCAGGTGGAGCACCATATAAGAAGGAAGCATAAGGACCTTGTCCAAACCCTCGTCTCGCAGATAGTTTCAGGGGTTAGGAAGGAGGTAAGGTAGCGGCAATTAATTTAAGATTAGCTGAACCTTACGTGAAGGCGTGGGTCGTGGGTAATGGCGTAGGTATATTCAAGGAGTATAACGTATTCAGACCTGCCGTAAGGCCTAAGGCGCGGGTAGCGCTGATATATCCGAGCATATACCGCGCCTCAATCACGAACCTCTTCACGCACATAGCTTACTTCTACTTATATGAAAAACTCAACAACGTGCTTGTCGACAGATTCACGCTCGATAATCCGAGCAGGGGTGCGGTGTCGGGCCTACCGTTAAGGAGTTTTGACTACGCGCTTCTTTCAATAGGCTTTGAGTTCGATGTCGTAGGAGCTGTTAAGATATTGAGGTCCGGGGGTGTGGAGCCCCTTAAGCGTCTGCGTAGGGAAGGCCCTGTGGTGGTGGCTGGAGGGCCTCCCGCTACCGCTAATCCGGTAAGCCTTTCTGGCTTGGCCGACGTTGTCTTCGCTGGCGAGGGGGAGGTTCTCCTTAAGGCGCTGGCAGATGCTGTCGAGCGCGGAAAATCGCTTGAGTGCCTGCTAGAGTCTCTCGAATCGCTTGGAGCGCGTGAGAGCGCCTTTACCGGCTCGGAGGAGCGTGTCAGGAGAGCGCGTGTGGATAATCTTGACAACGCCTACATACCTAAGGCTCTTATTAGGTCTTTCAAGTATGAGCCGATCTATGGGGACGGCTACTACGTGGAGGTTTCGCGAGGGTGCAGGTGGCTCTGCCCCTTCTGCATGGAGTCGCATGTTACGTACCCTCAGCGCTTCAGGTCCTTAGGGAAGGTGCTTAACGCTATTCGGGAGGGCCTCGAGTATGTTGGGGTTAAGCGCGTTGTCTTCTACTCACTCTCCTTCTTCGACTACCCTCAAGCCGATAAGTTGCTTGAGAACCTCATAGAAGAGAACTTCAGGTACTCAATACCTTCGGTGAGGTACCACACGCTAAGCATTAAGCGTGTCGACCTCATGCGTCTCGGCGGCCAGCAGACCCTAACCCTAGCCCCTGAGACTGGCGTGAGTTATGCGGCGTCCCTGATAGGTAAGGAGCTTGATGAGGGCCTTCTCACCTCTCTAACTCAACACGCGCTTAGCACAGGCATGAGTGTTAAGTTCTACATAATGTTCGGACTCCCCGGCGAGGGGCGGGATGCTGGCGCAGCGGCTGCCGAACTCGTGAGGCGTTGCGTCGGCAGGTCACGCGTTGGTGGTAGGGTTAGGGTTTCGGTCAACCCCCTAGTCCCTAAGGCATCAACGCCTCTTCAGTACGCCCCTCTCATAGGGAGGGATGAGTTTAGGGCTAAGTTGCGTGACCTTAGAAAAGGCCTTAAGGGGTTGGGCATTCCTGTCGATTCCTACGACTGGAGGTGGGCGTGGGCGCAGGCCGTACTGTCTCTGGGCGGGGAGTGGGTTGCTGATCTTGCGGTGAGGTGGTCTGAGTACGGACCCGGTATAGGGTTCTTCAGAAGGGCTTTGGAGGACGTGGGCGTGGATCCTTGCTTCGTGTTGAGGAAGAGGGATCCCTCCCGTATGATGCCGCCAGATATTGTTGAGTGGGAGTTAAGCCGGGTCTTAAGGCGTAGGGGGGAGGAGCTACTTAAGCTATATCCTGATTAGCCCCGCCCTAACGGCGGCTGTAAGGAAGTCTGTGACGAGTTGTGAGGTCTCATCGCCGACTTCTTCGTCCCCGATGAACATCTTAACGCTGACGACAGCCCCCTTCCTCCTCTTAATCACTATTTTAAGCCTGGTGTCT
>JAMOVB010000160.1 GCA_027061705.1 Desulfurococcales archaeon | reverse complement strand
CTGCGTGAATCCCGAGGACTATATAGAGGCTTACTCGATAGGCAGGTGCGTCGCTACAGTGCCTTACGTGCCTCCGGGGAGCGGGGAGCTGGCTAGGGCTGTCGCCTCAGCAATAAGGAAGTGTAGGGTTGTCGTGCTCCTAGGGCATGGCGTCGTCGCTGCCGCCAAGACCCTCTATCAAGCCCTCGACGCTGTTGAGGCGCTCAACGATATATGCATGGCTGAGCTGCTTAAGCATATGGTCTCCTCGGCCGGGCGGGTCTCAACACACGGCATGTTGGGCGGGCAGTGCCGGTGAGCCCAGCCCTACCTGACGAAGTTCATAAATCCTATTGCGAGCAGCACTATGGTAGCTACTACCGTACCTCCTTGAATCAGGTGGTTAACCCAGCTGGGGGCCCTCCCTCTCAGCGCTTCCGCCACTAGCTTCCCTCCGTCGGATATGTAGAGAGGAGCCGCGTTTATGAGGCTTAACGATATGTTGACTATGCCTAGCCAGAATAGGAATCTCGAGGCGTAGAGGGCTACAGGCGAGGTGTTGTACAGAGGCATCTGAGTGACTAGTATCCCGATCTTAGAGCCCGCCGGCTTCCTAACTATGTAGTCCTGAGGCGGCCCAACCGGCTTAACTAAACCGCCGATAATCTTAGCCCTGCATAACCGGATATCTAACGTAACGTTCTTAGGGTATATGGGGTAGAGGTATTTCTGCAGCTCCCCTATGCTCCCTATCCTCGTCCCGTTAATCGATATCAGCATGCTTGGGGCAGGCAACCCAGCCTTAACTGCTGGGGCTGACGGGTTCCTCACAAGAGACACTACCGTCACCGCTGTCTGAACCTGTGCAGCGACTATCGGGGTCAACCCCATCGCTATTAGGAAGAGTATCGTGTTAGCAAGTATGCCTGCCGTGAGCACAGCGGCCTTGGCCTTCAGCGGGGCTTTATTGTAGTCCTCCTCACTGGGGCGCACGTACGCCAGTGGGAATATGAAGAGCACGCCAACACCCCAAGCCTCAACCCTCCAGCCTTGAGCGTAGGCTACTATAGCATGCATTAGCTCGTGGAACGCTACCCCTACGGAGAGCGCTAGCAGGAGGTATATGAAGGACTGAATACCTATCGTGACGCCAGGTATTACAGGTATGAACGGCGACCTAGCGTGTGGGGCTCCGGTAACGAATACGGACGATATTATACGGTAGAGCGCTGGGAGGACCTGCCAGTAGAACAGGAAGAGCATCACGCCAAAGTTAACGAGACCTGCTGCCAGCGCCCCAACCTTAAACTTACGGGAGCTACTCAGCCTTCTGAACCTAGGAACCCTCCCCATGTCGATAAGTATTACGAACGGCGAGACGGTAACTCCCTTCTCCGAAAGCCTCTTCGAAAGGTCGGGCCTGCTGGCAACGACTCCGAAGAACGCTAGCTCAGCGGCAAGCACTCCCAGCATGACGACGTAGGGTGTCTGCAGCACCTGCGGGCCCTCCCTAACAATAGTAGGTGGAGCTAATTAACTTGAGGTTAACGCGCTACTTATAAGGCAGACACCCATAACCTCATTGGTTGGTGCGGCAATGTCGAGAAGGAAGAAAGGGGGTAGCGATAACCCCCTAATAGGGATGATGGTAATAGCGGGCCTAATGTGTATCGCCATAATACTCGGCTGGTACGGGCTTCAAGTCAGTAGGCAGGCGACAGCTTCAGCAACATCCACACAGACCGCAACCTCAGCTACGGCGACGAACACCACCAGCACAAGCCCATCACTAATACATAGCCTGATAACCACGGTTAAGCTACCGCCGCACACGAGCACGGCGACGAACGCAACAGCAACATCGACTACTACCCGAACAACGACTACCACGTCAACCAGCTCAACAACCACCGCTACCTCCACAACATCGGCAACGACTACCAGCCGGAAGTAACGGGTCGCTACTCACCCACAGCAGAGGTTCCTCACGAAGCCTTCCCCATCGCTGAGAAGGTCTACGTAGTACCTGAGATTATGGATAAAATCCCTGAAGTACCTAATAGGGACTATGAAGGACCCGTTAATGAAGCCTCGGACAGCGTCCGTTAACGTAATCACCACAGGGACGAACTCCCTAGCCTCAAGCAGCACTTGATGCCCGCTTCTCAGGTCACCACACACGCTGCAGAGCCTCTCAACCTTAAGCCTATGTCTCCCGGCAACCTCCCTCAGCTTCCACGACTTGCTATATCCTGGCGACCAGTGCTTGCAGTCTATGGCGAGCCCGACACGCGATATCGGGTCGGCTGCAAGCACGTCTATCTCAAACCTCCTACTCCGAAACCTTACCGAGTGTGCGCACGTGAAGCCCGACCTCCTAAGGTACTCCAGAACTAGGACCTCGAAGTCCCGCCAGGTGAGGAGTAGCGACACTTTCAGCGGGTCGCCGCCAGCCTCAAGGACCTTCAGCGCTAAGGGGACTAGGGACTTAAGACATATTCTACCATCAATCGAGCGGTATATCGTGTCGAGACCAAGCCCGTCTAAGGGCCCGGCCTCCGCAGGCCTCACACACCCTCCTCCCTCCCTAAGCCTCCTAAGCACCTCCATAAGCGCGTTAATGTCAGAGTTCGTCGAGGGGCTCGTCACCTGTCCGTGATCACCTCCCTCATCATCCGCTCGCGACAGCGTAACCCACGCAACGCCCTATCTGACATTCCCGTCGAGCCTTAAGAAGTTGGTAGCTAGGCACCGCGGGGTAAGCTTATATGCTCGCCTGTCAGTGGTTAGGGAGGGAGTGAGTGCGGGTATTCAGAGAGTCCTACATGGCTATATCCAAGTTCATTATTAACGCCTTAGACCGCATATCCCCCGAAGAAGTAGGAAGCCTCGTCGACTTCCTAATTAAGACCTACAACGAGGGCAAGAAGGTCCTCATAATCGGTGCGGGCCGCTCAGGCCTCGTCGG
The DNA here is from genome assembly GCA_027061705.1 of Desulfurococcales archaeon. Classification (GTDB taxonomy): domain Archaea; phylum Thermoproteota; class Thermoprotei_A; order Sulfolobales; family NBVN01; genus WAOL01. Next base: position 2,348 of record JAMOVB010000160.1, on the reverse strand, counting down.
CAGGGCCTTCGCCATGCGTTTAATGCACCTCGGCTTCAGCGTTTACGTGTTGGGCGAAACCATAGTGCCGGCTCTGAACCCAGAGGATGTTGTCGTCGCTATCTCGGGCTCGGGCCGGACGAAGCTCGTAGTTACGGCGGCCGAGGTTGCTAAGTCGGTGGGCGCCCGCGTAATCTCGTTAACCACGTTCCCGGACTCCCCGCTGGGTAAGATCTCAGACCTGGTTGTGAGGATTCCGGGCAGGACTAAAGTGAGTGCTGAGGATGACTATAACGTCAGGCAGCTCGTCGGTATTTACGAGCCCCTCGCGCCTCTAGGCACGCTCTTCGAGCTCACCGCCATGGTCGTGCTCGACTCGGTAATAGCTGAGCTTATGCAGAGGCTCGGCAAGACTGAGGAGGATCTTAAGAGGATGCATGCAAACATAGAGATTTAGGAAGCGCCGGAAGATAGTGTTTTAGCAGGCGCGTCACCGTGAGGATGAAGTCTTACGGAGACTCGTTAAGGCTCTTCAACGAGGCTGCAGACCTGATAAATAGGGCTGCGAAGGAGAGGGAATCATGGAAGCACCTCTGTAGGGAAGCGCTAACGAGGATTTTACAGGCCCTCATACTCCTTAAGGGAGGCGGTTACAGGCCCGAGTCGGACCTCACGTTCCTGGCGGCGCAGGCTCTGGAGGTAGGGGCAATTAACGAGGAGCTCTACGCCCTCGTAGTTAAGGCGAATCTAATAATTAACGGCTACCTAAGCGGCGGTCTCGAGGACGTGCTTAGCGTGGCTTACGCGCTGATGCGTAGGGCTGCGTCAATAGATGCTTACCTAAACCAGCAGATGAGCCTGTACAGGTACTGAGGCATTACCTAATTAACCGGGTGAAGTCTCAAAAGCCTAGCAACAACCTATCGTAGAGGCGGTGATGAGGCTTTCAGTCCCGACCACCGACTGGTGAGGAGGCGGTGGCTGCCTGACGCCCTAAAAGCCTCATCTTAACTCCCTCACCACCGACTCGACTACCCTAGCAACCTCGTTTACATGGATTACATCTCGTGACGGCCTCCTCCCTAGGAGCTCCTTAGGTAGGGGGTCGCTACAATACATAGCCTCACTGACAACCCCGAAGAACTCTTGAGGAGGGAGTAGCGCCGCGGCCCTAACCTCACCTTTCTTAAGGCCAAGTATGTTGGTAACTATCGTTAAGCCGAACCTCTCCGTCCCCGCCTTCGTCACTAGGAGCCTGTCGGCGCTCGGATGCTTCATGACGGACACAACCTCCACCGCCACTATGTCGACCGCCCTATCCGGAAGGTTCTCCTCCCCCAGCGCCAGCCTGCCTTTGAGGTTAATAAGCTGAAGCAAGGAGTACTTAAGCTCTGCTAGTAATAGCTTAGATCTACCCTCAACCCTAACGCCCCTAGGCGGGAGGACCTCAGCCGAGAGCTTCCGCGCAAGCTCGCCGAGCCTTAGTAGGGGCTCGTACTTGAGTAGGTATTGGAGCGGGAGGTACGAGTGCTTCACAGCCTGCAGGCAGGCGTTTAGCTCCTTAATAATGCTTAAGGCCCTGCCCTTATGGATAGGGTAGCTGAGGTTCCAGCACCTAACCCTACGGTCAAGCCTGCGTAGGGCATCCTCAGCCATTAGGATCCTATAGTCCTTCGACGTATCCAAACACACACCCGCTTAATCATTCTGAAACACCTATTTTTACCTCAAGCCGTTAGCCACACTTAATTCCGCGTGCCGCAACCTACGATATAGGGCTTGAGCTGATGAGACGGGGTAAGGAGGCGTATGAGGTAACATCCTCGAGGAGCAGGAGGATAGCGCTGTTAAACCTAGTCATTAACGGGCTGGAATCTGTCATAGGTGAGTACGGGTGCCGTGAGGTTAGGGCGGTACTCCCTGAGTCCGTCGGCGGGACGCTGAAGATCTGCTACGACATGTGCGACGAGGTTCCTGAGGAGGGGTTCGAACTGGATAACGCTATCGACTACGGCCTTCTCGAGGACTACGTCTTCGAGCCTTGCGGCAGGGGGTTAGGCCTGGAGGACCTCTACAGAGTTGCTCAGGACCTAGCCGCTAAGGAGACTGTCTCCACACTCTCATCGTATGCCCTCAAATGTGCTCTGACGGAGGTCGAGTACATGTTGCTGATACTACAGAATGGTAGGGCGGCGATACTTGAGGGCGAGAGGGATAGGGTGGTAATACCTGCTAAGGGGGCTTCATTCACAGCCCACACGCACCCCCGCGGCTGTGTGCCATCGCCACACGACATCAAGAGCCTCATAAACCTATTGTTTGAGGGAGGGCTTGGCTCGGCAATCCTCTCAACGGAATGCGGCCTAATG
>JAMOVB010000159.1 GCA_027061705.1 Desulfurococcales archaeon | reverse complement strand
GAAGGCCCGCGCGACGAGCGCTACGTGGGTAGTTATCCTCTTATCTCTGCCGGGCCTGTGCCCTATCCTAAGTACATATATTTTACGGGTCATGTTGGGGGTGGTAATGCTCAAAACTCACCGCCTCAAGCACTGCTTAGCACGTGACCCGTGCTAGCGTTTTTAACACTGCGTTTCACTAGCAGGGCTGATAAGCGATTAAGTAAATTGCTGATGCCTATACCCTTAAGGGCTGAGATTGGGATCTCATAGTGCTTCCAGGGGTAGATTTCATCTAAGTACTCACTGATTTCCCGTACTAAGGCGGCTGGGTTACCAGACAGTAAGTCAACCTTATTTAACGCAGTAATTAGTGGCTTACCAACATATCCTATCTTCCGCAGTATTTCGACGGAGGATCTCAGCTTAGATCTCAACTCACGCGCACCTTCCGAAACATCAACAACTAGTATAGTGATGTCGGCGAGGGCTATCTCCTCAAGCGTAGCGTAGAAGGCCTCAATGACTTCGTGGGGGACGTTCCTTATAAAGCCTACAGTGTCGACGAATATCACCTTAGCCCCATCCACATATCCGGCCTTAGACTTGGGGGATATGGTGGTGAACATCTCACCTCCTGTTGGCTTATGCTCACCGGTGATGCGGTTAAAGAGCGTTGTCTTACCCGCGTTAGCGTAGCCGGCAATAGCTACTTGAGGCATGCCTCTCTTACTCCTTAATGAACGGGCTATGGAGCGCCTACGTCTAAGCTCCTCAAGCTCGCGCCTTATTTTACTCAACCTACGTCTTATGTGAGTATAGTACGCGTCAACTGCGTACCTGCCCGGACCCATGAAGCCAGGGAACTCACGCATCTTAGACCTACGTATCCACTCCTTAATTAGCGGCAACTTATGCAGGATATCTGCCATCTCTATCTGTAGCTTAGCCTCTCTCGAGCCTGCGTGTGCTGCGAATATCTCAAGTATTAGCCCAACCTTATCCCTAACCTCAGCTCTAAACTCTCTCATCAAGCTTATCGCTTGCCTAGGTTTGAGAATATCGTACACATAGACCGTGTTAAGGCCGGCATTCTCAAACTCATTCCTCAGCTCTTCAAGCTTCCCTCTACGAATGTAGGTTGACGAGTCAACCCTATAATCGTCCCTAAGAACTATGGTGTCCAGTAGCTCCACGTCACTAAGGCATCCTAGTAACGACTTAGCCTCGCTTAAATCACTACGCTTGACTATAAGTAGCGCTTTTCGCCTAGCCCATCTCATAACTCCCTACTTCCCCTCCTTCCTCTTCCTAATGCTTACTATGTCCCCTAACGTAAGCTCGTTAGGCCCGGGGACCTTTGGAGCCGCGCTTGAAAGGGACGATTCAGTGTCAACAACAGGCTCGAGAAGCTTTACACCGAGCACCTTCTCGAGACGCATTGCCAGGTCTATAGTCGGCCGCAGTCTTCCAGCCTCTATACGCTTGATAACGTTCTCACCCTCACGCACTGCCTCAGCGAGAGCCCTCTGCGTCCACCCAAGTCTCTCCCTAGCCCGACGTACGCGCTGTGCGTAGTCCTCTACAACCTCGTAATTATCTAGCCTGACCCCCTGCCTCCTGCTTCGATTGCGCTGCCTCCTACCTAGTACCGCGGGCTGGGAAGGCCTCCGTAACCTCTCGACCTCCCGGCGGACCTCAGCCTTAACGGCGTGCCTAGCGACTCTGGCGTAGCATTGAGGGCATAGCACGAGTCTGGCGCCTTCAATATAGACTATGTTAGCATCCCTTCTACGCATTGGTCTACCGCACATTTCACAGTGGATGATATCCGAGCGTGTCGGCACACCCAAGCCCCAAAGATTAGGGCATCATCAACTTTAATAAGTAGCGTGTAGCTGTTAACGGGCTTTAGTATTTTAGGTTTTCTAGCAACCTATATACTAGTGGTGGGTGGTTTGTCGGACGTTGACTTCGGCGCAAGGAGGAGGGGCGGCATAACCGACTATGTTAAACAGCTTGAGATGAGGATTCAAGAGCTTGAGGCGGAGATAAGCTATCTGCGAAACGAGCTAGGGTATTATAAGAGGGAAATAGAGAAGCTAATGTCAACACCTCTCATAGAGGGGACGCTACTTGAGGTTCTGCCCGACGGTAGGGCGATCGTTAAGAGCACTACGGGCCCGCACCTCATAGTTAAGGTTTCCGGCAGCGTTGACCCCGAGAAGCTACGGCCGGGCGTTAAGGTGGCGCTGAATCAGAGGGGATCAGCTATAGTTGAGATACTGCCGAGTAGGGAGGATCCCTATGTTAGAGGCATGGAGGTTATTGAGAGGCCTAAGGTAAGGTATACCGACGTTGGAGGTCTTGAGGAGCAGATTAGGGAGATTAGGGAGGTTGTTGAGCTTCCTCTTAAGCATCCCGAGCTGTTTAGGGAGTTGGGTATTGAGCCTCCTAAGGGTATCCTGCTCTACGGCCCTCCAGGATGCGGCAAAACACTACTAGCAAAAGCAGTTGCTGGGGAGACTAGCGCTACGTTCATAAGCCTAGTGGCTTCCGAGCTCGCGCAGAAATTCGTGGGTGAGGGTGCGAGGATTGTTAGGGAGCTGTTCGCCTTCGCGCGGAAGAAGGCACCAGCTATCGTACTTATAGATGAGATAGACGCCATAGCCTCCAAGAGGGTTGACATGGGAACCAGTGGCGAGCGTGAGATACATAGGACGTTAACCCAGTTGCTAGCCGAACTAGACGGTTTCGACCCGCTGGATAAGGTCAAAGTTATAGCAACTACGAATAGGCTTGACATACTTGACCCGGCGCTACTGAGGCCCGGAAGATTCGATAGGGTTATTGAGGTGCCGTTACCTGACCTGAAAGGCAGGCTTGAGATATTTAAGATACATACACGCCGGATGAGGCTTGGCGATGACGTCGACTTAGAGGAGCTGGCGAGACTTACGGAGGGTGCCACGGGAGCTGATATCAAGGCAATATGTACTGAGGCTGGGTACTCAGCGATAAGAGGCGGTAGGAGGTATGTTAATAGGGCAGATTTCCTCTACGCCATCACCAAGGTTCTGAAAGGCAGGTACAGACCCTACGGTGTTGGTGAAGGATTTAAGCCTAGGAGTAGGGAGACACATACGGTGGTTTAATAGTTGCACATCATACGCCGAGCAAGCCCGGCTGAAGTCGGCGTGCTGCGGTCGATTCTTGAATACCAACTTCAGGTTCCGGGAGTTGGTGAAGCACTACCTGATGATGTGCTACTGAAGATCTCTCGGAGTACGGGCAGGATTAGGGAGGTGCTGATGAGCAATGGCACGGCGCTAGCATCGATACTTGCAGCTACATACACGTTTAACATTAAACTACCCCTCGCTTCCCGAGTGCATGAGTTAGTTTCGCCGCCGCGTCTGCGGGCTGTCGTGGTTAATGAGGTGGCTGGGGACGTTTTGGCCTACAGGTCAACACTGTTCGCCCGCCATATCCTAAGCATCGATGAACGCCTCAGGGCTGGTGATGAAGTGTTGATTGTTGACGAGAATGACAATTTACTGTGTGTCGGCAGGTTAACACTAGCTCCTGATGAGGTCCTTCATTTTATTAGGGGCGCGGCCGTTAAGCTTAGGGAGTGTGTTGAGAATGGCTCGAGTTGAGATAGTAATATATGATGAGTTTAAGGACCTCTTTAAGACTAGGAGGGATTGGACCCTAATAACAGGTTTTCCGGGCTTCGGGTATGTCGGAACCATAGCTACGCGGTACATAGTATCGAAGCTTAAGGCAAGGAAGGTTGGCGATATATTGACTAAGTACATGCCTGACTTCGCCGCGTTGGAGGACTACGGATTAATGACTCCTTACGAGCTCTTTGCATACGAAGACAAGAACCTACTCATTCTAGTTAACAACTCAATGCCTCAAGCACCTGAGAGGGTTACATATGCGTTAAAGTTTGCAAGCTGGTTTAAGTCTGTAGGCGGTTGCAGAGCTATTATGGCTGGAGGGCTTAATGAGAAGTTTAAGGTAGAGAATGAGGAATTCCGCTGGCTCTGTATCAATAACTGCGAATGGAGCTTTAACGAACCACAAATGGAGAAGGGGCTTTATATAGTCGGCCCGCTAGCGACGTTCTTTACCGTATTCGCCATAATGAAGATACCAACGCTTATCCTACTCCCATACACAGAGCCCAGCAAGTATGACCCGGGAGCTGCTGTAGTGTTCGTTAAGAAAGTTTCTGAAATACTTGGCTTAAACGTGGATGTTAACGACCTTCTGCAGTACTCTAAGCTGGTTGCTGAGGCGGAGGCAGCGCTTAAGGAAATGCTTGAATCGACTAAGAGGGAACGCGGTCCCAAGCCCTACATGTAGCAAGTCACATTATGGGGCGTCAATGCATTTAAGTCCTTTCTCGAGAACATTACACAGCGTCGTTACCTTCGGGCAGAATTCCTTAACTTCTCTAGAACGAACTAAGACTACTTCCTTCCCGGATCTTAGGGCTTTTCGAATGACAGAGCTTAGCGAGAGGCATAACCTACGGTAAATCTCCGAGAGCGTCAGCCTGTCTACAGGCATTTCAAACTGTGAGTAGGGATAGGTTTGATCAACGTCGTAAGGTATGATGTTGAAGAATGGTAAGTATATTAGCACGATGACCTTCGATAGCTCTACTCCCAGCTTTCTCACCGATTTAAGGGACTCCTTAAACAACTTACTGTCATGTAAGGGCTTTACAGCCGGGTCTCCGGGCACTATCACGACATACTTGATGCTACTACTTCCCAGTCTGCGTTCGACGAACGAGTTTACACGTTTCCTGTGCCTTATTAGCTCTGGCCTATAGTATGAGGTTTCATCATATAGGAACACGCCCTTAGCTCGTCCCTTAATTGTTGGGTCAAGTTTCTCAATCCACGAAATATACTTGATAGCGTGTGTTAACGCCTCCCTGACGGAGGGGTGCGTTCTAGCCCGCTCTTCTATAAGTTCCCAAAGCCTACCTTCACGTATGGCTTGCTTAGCTCTGTTGATTTCCCTCTTTATGACGTAGAGATTATGCTTAGCTATGAGTCTTGTTCTCTCTCCCGCGTCTAAGGATCTGAGCTCCTCCGCCGTGAACCTACTGCAGACAGGGCATTCGCAGGGCAGGTAGTCCAGCTCTTCTATGCGGTATGTTCTGTGCTCGGTTAAGTACCTCCCATCTCTAGCGTACAGTATATATGAGGCAGAGTCAAAGGAATCTATGCCTAGCGCAATCATCAATGGTATTATGAGCGGGTGCCCGCCGCCGAAAAGGTGTACAGGCTTGTC
>JAMOVB010000158.1 GCA_027061705.1 Desulfurococcales archaeon | reverse complement strand
TTTGATTTTCTTGGCGGTGATGTATATAAGCTTTATCGAAGTATCTCATTAAATGAAACTGTTGCAGGTGGGGGTAGGGCGTTTAAAAAGAACGGTGATGTTTAAAGCGTCACCTCTTTATACCATACGCTATTCCTGCCCCAACCCCTAGGCCTATGATTAAGCCTATGATTAGGAGCACGTACTGCCTCGTGCTGAGCGACGCTATCTGAGTGTTTAACTGACTTATGCGGCTGTTAAGTACCTGCAGGTTACTCTGATATGTCTTGAATACCGTTGCATACTGGTTGATCTTATTCTGGAGCTCCTTCACTATATTCTTGTACTGACTGATTACACTATTATACTCGTTTATCTCAGCCTGATACTTACTTATGGCTGCCTTAAGCGCTGCTGCTTGAGCCTTATACTTAGCTGCCTCGGCTTGATACATCTTGGCCTCCTGCATTAGCTTATTGACTTGGCTTGTTAGGCTCTGAACCTTTGACTGAAGAGTCTTAACCTGCGACTCGAGGGCAGTTAGTTTCTGCTCGTACGTCATTAATTCCTTGCCTATGGTTGGTATGCGCTGCCCGAGTAGCCCAACACCCCATAGAATGACGTTCTTAACGAAGGTTGGGCCGCCAAGCTTGTAGCCGTGGTAAGTCGCCCTATACATGCCGGCGTAGTGATCGAACGGCGCTTCAGTGCTTAGGATGACTATGTCGCTGTTGTTATAGAATATCTCAGCCGCCATAAGCACGAAGCTGTTGGTAGGCGGGTTCAGCACATTGTATGCTTGAGGCCACGGCTTGACGAACTCGTGGATCGTTGCCTTATCGCTTGTTACTGCTATTTTATATATGTTAGGTAGTGGGGGCTTGGTGTTGTTGAAGAACGGGTACCACTTGCCGTTATACACTATAGCCATAGCGCCGGGGCCGTGGAACAGTACTGGCTTGTAAACACCGCCTGCTAGAACGGCGAGTTCTGGAGCCGGCTGTATCAGGGCGGTAACTCTGTAGGGCTTCCCAGCGTTTAGAACGGGATCCTCAACCTCACAGTTATCGTTGCGCAGGTGCGAACCTACTGCCTCAAGAATCTTGTTTGTGTTCGGTATCCTTAGGTAATCGCCTCCGGAGTAGTCGCTGTCGCCAGTAACCCATAGTGTCTTGCCTCCCTGCTTGAACCACTTAGCGATGGCTTGCGCCATCTCGTCGCTTACTTTGTAGGTTGGGTCTACCTGAACGAATATTATCATCTTCGCGTCCTTTATGTCGTCGTACGTGAAGCTCCCTGTTATTACCTTCCAGTTAACCTCGGTTATGTTGCCCATCATTGCCTCTAACGTCGGGTTCTTACCCATTAGCCCTAGAGCTATGACTACTACGAGCGGCTTCTGCGTGTTCGTCTGCGCTAATGCTGTGGATGCTACGGCTAAGGCGCTAACGAATATTATCGCCAAGACTGCTAAGGCTATAAACCCTTTCCTCATACATCCCACCGGTTTTATTTTTCACAATAATGCTCGTATCTATTTTTTCAAGGCGAGGTATATAAATCTGGCCTCTTACACAATCCCATATCGCACCAGGTATTCACGTTGCAATTAGCTTTAAGCGAACGTATACAAATCACTCACACGTAATGAAGTGTATTCCTTTGTAACACTAAAATAAATTTGAAGCGAAAGCAGCGCAATATTTTTCGCATGGCGTTTTACATAATAATGTAATTCTAGTGCTAAACAGATATTTTAGTTGAACAAAGAGGCGTAAACCAGCTCAAGGAGCTTAATGTAAAATTATATACTACCCTGTTTAAGAACAAATATGGTGAAGTTATGTCGAGGTCCGCCCGTAAGGCCATCTCACGCGCGGCTTCATTAGCAGCCATAATCATCATTATAATAGCAGTACTGGGCGGAATAGCATGGTACCTCAGCACGCGCCACCCAACGCCAGTAACAACTACAACAACTTCATCAATAACGCTACCTACAATAAGTAGCGTTACAGTATCGACGCCTACTATAACCACGCCTAAGGTAACGACGGTAACAACGACTTCTACGACAACCATCACAACAACGCACACAACAACCACGACTACAACAACTACGACAACTACGAAAACAACAACCACGAAGACCACGACCACCACTACAACAACGACTAAGACGACTACGACATCAGCGAGTAAGGGTATAGTGCTTAGGGTGCTGACGCGGCATCCTTCAGACATCCTTGATCAGGCTAAGATAGAGTTCCTGAAAACACCATTGGCTAAGAAGTACCATATAGTCAATATAATCTGGCTACCGATTGAGCCTACGGAGTGGATCGATACGATCAAGTATGCCGCGCAGAGGGGAGAGCCTGTGGACATAGCGTGGGGCGGCGGCCCGACGATGTTCAACATACTAATGCAGGAGGGCTTACTAGCCACCATAAACAGCAGTGACGTGTTGAAGGAGCTTAAGTACATACCTAAGGAGATAGCAGGGTCGCCGATGATAAAGACCGATAAGGAGGGCCACATAAAGTGGATTGCAGCCGCGCTGGCTTCATTCGGCTTCACCATAAACAAGGCTAAGCTTAAGGAGTACGGGCTTCCAACACCGCAGAAGTGGAGCGATCTAGCAAGCCCGATATTCGCCATAACCCTGCCGACCCCCATGGTAGGCGTTGCTGACCCGACGAAGAGCACCAGCAACACGAGGATGTTCCAGATAATACTGCAGATCTACGGCTGGGTTAAGGGATGGGAGATAATAACTAGGATGGCTGCCAATGCCAGAATATACTTCCAGTCAGGACTGGTTAGGGACGCTGTGATTAGAGGCGACATAGCCGTCGGCATAACCATAGACTTCTACGGCTACACCGCGCAGTTAGAGAACCCGAAGGAGTGTAAGTACATACTGCCTAAGGATGGAACTATCGTTAACGGAGACCCCATAGCAATGCTTAAGACTACCAAGCACCCGAAGGCAGCACAGGCGTTCATAGCGTGGGTACTATCGCCTCAGGGCCAGGCACTATGGATGAACCCCAAGATCAATAGGATGCCTATAAACCCGCTTGTGTTTAATGAGACCCCGCAGGGTAGGGCGAGGCCTGACCTAAAGGCAGCTTACGAGAGGACGCTTCATGCATCAACCATAAAGTTTAACGAGACGTTAGCGGACGACACCGTCCACTCTATGAGATGGTTCTTCTACGCTACCCTAACGCAGGCCCACGAGCTTCTACAGAAGGTCTGGAGGCAGGTGGCTCTAGCGTATCTACATCACAAGATAACTAAGGCTGAGTTCGAGAAGCTTGTTGATGAGATGGCGAACCCAGATAAGTTCAAGTTCAAGGACCCAGCGACCGGAAAGATACTGACCTTCACGCTAAAGGTTGCTGAGGAGCTTAACAACAAGATATTCAACAACGTAAGCTATAGGAACCAACTAGTTGCCGAGTGGACTAAGCTAGCTAAGCAGAGGTACCTTAAGGTCGAGCAAGAGCTTAAATCTTTAATAGGGGGTTGAGTTTTTACTTGTAAAATGAGGCACATCCCATGGCCAGCCTCTCCTCCCTTTTAAGGAGGGTAAAGAGGGAATTCGACTCACTTACGACAGCCCAGCTAATATTCGTCCTATTTATACTCATATTCTTCCTCTTTCTTCCGGTCTTCTCCATACTGTTTAAGGCGTTCATATTCCACGGGCATCTCTCAGCACAGTATATCAAGGAAACGTTCTCAGACCCCAACATGATAAAATGGCCTCCTAACCTCCAGTTTGTTAAGGTTATGCATAGGTATAAGTTAGAAACACTGCCTAACGGCACTAGGGTGCTAGTACCTTTAAACACCATAGTAATAGGTGCGGAAGGGCCGGACTTTGGATATATACTGAACTCATTATTCGTTTCCACATGCGTTATGATATTCGCATCAATACTGGGAACTATCTCAGCGTTCATAATGGCTAGGTATAAGTTCCCCGGTAAGAACGTATTCAGAGTCCTCCTATTTATTCCGTTACTAGCCACGCCCTTCGTTAACGCCTACGTTATCGGTAAGGTTTTAGGTGTTGGAGGGCTGGTTAACTACATATTGCACCACGTATTCCACACGAACTACACAATAGTGATCTCCGGTCTGCCCGCCGTAATATTGATACAGACGCTAAGCTTCTTCCCGATAGTGTACATGAACGTGCACTCAAGCCTCCTAAACATAGACCCCTCACTAGAGGAGCAGGCCGAGAACCTAGGGGCCCACGGATTCAAGTTATTCCGTACAGTGACGTTCCCGCTAGCGCTTCCGGGACTGGCTGCCGGAGCCACCTTGGTTTTCGTCTTCAGTATGGAGGACCTGGGCGCTCCGATAGGTCTCGCAGGAGCCTTCGGTGAGGGACTTCATAACAAGCTGATGTCGTTCTACGTATACTCGCAATTCGTGCAGGCCTTCAGCTTGGAGCAGATATCGCCGACAGCGTATGTGGTAGCGTTAATAATGCTTGCGATAGCTGTCGTCGCGTTCTTTATAATAAAGAAATACATATCATTAAGGCAGTACGCGATGCTCTCCAAGGGCGGTAGGTGGAGCCCTCGAGTCCGCAAGCCAGGGCCTGCCGGCCTTGCAGCCATATACCTCTTCATGATACCGTTGGTTATAGTGTCGTGTTTCCCGCAGATAGGTGTCGTGATACTGTCGCTCACGAATTGGGCTGTGAGCGGCGCGTTCCCAACGTCATTCACTCTTCAATACATGCAGGCGCTAGTCACTAAACCAGATGTGGTCACAGCCATAAGGAATAGCGTGACTTACTCAGGTTTAGCCATACTCATAACTATGATTCTAGGGACTAGTGCTGCCTATATAGTTATAAGGAGGAGGATCCCTGGTAGAGACTTAATAGACGTTATGACCACCATACCCATCGTCATTCCCGG
>JAMOVB010000157.1 GCA_027061705.1 Desulfurococcales archaeon | reverse complement strand
CCCTAACTCCATCGACGCCTCTAAACCCAAACAGCTCTCTCAAAGCACAATCCCCGGAATTCAGCAGGCCCAGCGACGATGGCTTCCCGAAGCTCTCATACTGAATTACTATAGCGTCATCATTAAGGTGTTTTAAATCCCTAACGCTTAAGGGTTCCTCAAACGCTATCTCGTTAATTAAAGAGCCGCTGACGCTGTAAATTCTTAACCTACTGGATGCGTTGACTAAATAGCTAGTAACGAGCTTGTCGCCGGCGATTAGAGCTAGCTCCAGAGGGTATTCGCACTCAGGCACCACTTCCTCGAGACCGTTGTTACATAACGGCTTAACGATCCTACCTAAGCCCTCACCATCATATATGATTAAATATGGGTTACTGTTGAAGTGGCCTGCCGGCTTAACCAGGTAATCCCCAGCATCAAGCACTAGCCTCCACGTTGACGGGCTATTAAGCAGGCCTTCATAGATACACGAGCTACTCCACCCACGCCAGACCGTCACAAATACTCTTGAGGGATCATTACTCTCATCTAGACTTACTAGGTAGTTCGTCGGCAATCCTTCACCAAACACTAGCTCCTCACCTCCGCCCAACTCCCTAAGAAACACCCTCTCGGCAGGAGCTCCAATACCGTCCGGGGTTTTCCCAAACCTATAGAACCTTACGTAATAGTACCTACCCTCATCGATCCAAACGACATTACCTACAGTACCCCTTAGCTCTTCGACAACCCTACGGGTACCTACATCGAAAAACCTCAGGAAACCCTCATCACTACCACCTACGGTATACGAAATTCCTAGGACCCTACCATCTGGGGAGGGGTAAACTTCGGAGATAACTACGTTATCCCCTAAATCACCGCTGGAAATAACCTCCTTAGCACCTCCTTCCGTGTCGATGAACATTACACGGAAACGATTCGCTGACCTAACGACAGCAAAAATCCCTTTCTTACAACATCTAAAGGAGTAAACGTAGGGAACACCGAAATACCGCCTAACCCTCCCAATAAGCCTACTAGGTAGAGCGCCAATAAATTCCCTAAACCTAGCATTGTGCCTGCGTATGAACTCCAGCGTTCTCTGATTTTCTATATCCTCAAGCCATAAATACGGGTCGCTATCCAAGTATCCGCCACCACCGAAATTACGGCTTAACGAGGTTAATACGTCGTGGGTAAGGGATTACGGATTCGTTGCCGGTCTCGGGGTGTTGGCAAGCCTTATATTTCACCCGTCACATTTCGTAACGGGAATACAGTGGTGTCTGATGTAATTAGGTCGGAGGTATACAGAATCTCGCTTACTAAGTCTCTACCGATATACCTGCTGGTAGCTTTCGGTATCGCTTACCCTATTGAGATTAAGGCTGCTGAAATTATGGTCAGCTCGACAGGCGCCGGTATGCTGATTGCGGAGTTCATGCTTGCCGGCGCTATGTACGCGCCAGCAGTAGCGGCTTTCGTAGCGTTACTCTCAAACGGACTAAAGCTTAAGGACTGCATAACCTTTCTAGGGATAATTAAGCCTGGGTTCAGATGGGTCGGCTACTCCCTAGCCATCACATACGCGATACTCGGCGTGTGCTTGGGGCTCCTAACCATAGCTTACGGCTCGGCAACTTACGTCACTTCAGCATTAGAGCTCGTCGGCTCCCACTACTTCCCCATGGGTATTGCTGGAATATCGCTTCTCTTAGCGGTCTTAGCGCTCGTAGCGGCCGCAGGCCTAACAATAAATGCGGTATTCGCGCTTGGGGAGGAGATAGGGTGGAGAGGATTCCTATACTCCACACTCTACCGGAGGCTAGGCTATATCGCATCCGGATTCATCATAGGCTTTATCTGGGGCTTATGGCACGCCCCATTAATTGCTCTGCTCAACTACGACTTCACCATGCCAGCGTACTATTCGCCAGCGCCGCCCCTACACATACTCCTATTCTGCCTATTCACAACAGCGCTCAACTTCATTATGTTAAGGGTTAGGGAACTCAGCGGCAGCGTAGTTGCTACAGCATTCATTCACGGAACGTTCAACGTAATCGGAGGTATCGGGTTACTGGCGTCTATGATGTTGCCTGAGTACATGAGGTTTCCAGGTGGTTTAATAGGTACTGCCTCAGCAGCTATAGTCGCGGTTTGCCTTAACATTGCCGTGTATGTGAGGCGAAAGGCTTTGCAAGCGCGGTGAGGGGGCTGATACCGCGCAATAGCTCGTTTTTATCCCTGCCGCATTATTGTCTTGGTTAGGGAGTTTGAGCACGCTGCGAATGGTTCGGGGGGCGTATGTACTGATAGCCGCCTCACTCCTGCTGACTGTAGTCAGCATGCTACTCAGGCTTATCATCGGCGCGTTAAGCAGTAATGAGGCGGTGTTGATTGAGGGTATTCACGCATCCTTAGACGTAGCCATAACGCTTGCAGTACTCGTTGCCTTAACGCTCGTCAGGTCAAGGCTTGCTAGGGGATTTCCCTACGGCCTGTATAAGGTTGAGGATTTAGTAACGCTCGTGCTTGCCGGGATTCTATTCGCCATAGCCATAGAACTAGGATATGAGGGCTTCAGCCGGCCTCCCTCAACACCGTCAATGCTACCAATGATAGCACAAGCAACGTCGCTTGCCCCCCTCGCAGGCGCGTCATATCTTAAGTATGTGGCGTCGAAGAAACTTAACTCCCCGTCTCTTAGGGCAGACAGTATACACACTGTTGGAGATGTTGCGGAGGGTGGCGGCGTCGCACTAGGCCTCCTCGCGTACGCCATGTCCTCGAACCCTATAGCCTATAGACTCAGTATCCTAGTAGCTGTCGCCGGCATTGTTGCCGCCGCATACGAGGCAGGCCACGAAAGTTTCCTCTCAATCCTCGACCTACCTCTAGATAAGAGCTTGATAGACCGCATACTTAAGTCTGTTGAGAGTAGCTTCAAAGGCGTTAAGGTTGAGTCCATAAGGGCTAGGTGGGCGGGCCCGGTAATATTCGTTGAGATGCTGATAAGCACGCACCCGCTGAAGACTATTGAGGAGGCTTCAGTGCTTTCAAGGGAGATTCGAAAGCACGTTAGGCAACTTAACCCCAACATAATTGACGTGACGATAAGCGTTGAGCCGACATTAAGAAAACACTTTAAAGTATGCCTACCGCAGGATACGCCAGCTAAGGACTCACCAATATCTAAACACTTCGGCAGGGCGAAGTACTTCGCGATAGTAACTATAGACGATCTTAAGGTTAGGAGTATTGAAGTAATACCGAACACCGCTAAGAACGTACACGCAGGCAACGTGCCTAAACAGCTACTCGTCGGCGCGCGTATAGCCGAGCTCCTCCATAAGAATGGGGTAACTGACGTTATAGTGACTAACATTGGTGAGATAGCGTACTCCTTGCTCGTGAGGCATCGGATAGTCGTCTGGAGGGTTAAGGAGGGGCTGAGAACCGACGAAATCATCAAGCTGTTCCTGGACTTCAAACTTGAGAGGCTGTACGAGCCAACGCGTGAGGAATCGTGGGCGCGCCGGGAGGAGCATGCACACCTATGAGAGCTTCCCGATAATTTCAGCATAACCTAGTAGCTCAAGGAGTAACGCGTTATCCACATCGACTAACACGGTGGCACCTCTCGGGAATTCCCTATTACCTAAAGTAACTAACTCCCTAAAACGCACAGCAACCTTACCACCGCTAGTTAATCCACATAGGCTCAACTCCATAAACCTACGTATTAAAGACACTGCGCGGTTCAGCACTTCAAAGTCTGCCGAGGCCTTAGCAAAATCATTGCCTAAGGCATCCTTAAGGTTAACAAACTTCCTTAATCTGACAGTGGATAATGATGATATGATATCATTCACGATGCCTATAAACTCCATGCACAGGCTAGGGTTTAACGCAGATGCACACCAGTCTATCGACTCTTGAATATAGCTTGATGCTCCATCAATAACATCCTTCGTCAGCACAACAGGTTCCTTACTTGAAAGCTCCTTAAGTATTAACTCCCTGAGCAACCAACATTACCCTGTTGGAGCTCTCATTCCAGGATATTTAAGCGCTTTCAACGCTACCGCATGATGAGCTACAGCAACTTAACTATCGATGCGAGCTCATTAAGCGAAAGGAACAGGGCTACCGGTAACTCCACCTTCATTAACACATCACGCGTTAAGCGCACCTTAACGCCGAGAACCTCCAGCTCGCCGGTGCTTACAGAAGGCCTTATGAGGGCATATCCCTTGAAAGGCGATATGCCTACTCGTAATTCAAAGCTCGAGATCTCCGAGTCGTTTCGAAGAATTACTGAGGGAAGCCCTGATTTTCCATTAATAGATTTAGGTATTCTAACTAGCCTAGATATATCCTGAGTGACTAATTCATCAACTTCCACGGAAGCCCTGCTAAGGACCTCATTATCCCTCACTAATTCGTCAATGCCCACACCAAGCCTGCCTAACCTCCCCCTCCACCCCCCGTCAGAAGGTGTGGGCGGTGTCGGTACGACACCCTTGCCACGCGGCATCAGCAACTTCAAGTTCAGCCCAACCCCCCTTACGTAATCTATAAGCTCCCTCCTGCCGCCCGAGCCTAGAGTCAGCCAATCCTCATCCTTCGTCTGAACTACTGTATGGAATCCTCGATTGCCTGTGAAGTATATGAGGAGCTCACTACGGTTAAATCCAAAGTCATTTACGAGCACGTCAATCAACCTGAAGAGATGCTCCTTGCCTAACTCAATGCAGGTGTCGTTGATTAAGCAAACACCATCCTCATCGACGCATGTGGGGTTGCATCCTTTTATGTGATCAACGTCAATATCAAACATTATCTCAGAACCCAGCCAGCCCTTATCTTCCATCCTCTCAGCAGCTGGGTCCCTATATATGGCGGTCGAGTAATATGCTTGCTTAGGGGTTTTCTCTCTAAGGAAGTCTCTAAGCGATGCTAGACTCTGGAAGGAGAGATGCCTCACGTAGGATCTACTGTTGAAGGGCTGAAATGCGAACTCCCTTAGCATATAGTTCTCTGGGAGGATCAGGTCGACCTTGGAGTAATAGTTGCTTAAGAGCTCACGTATTATCTTGAGGCCGGGATCGCGGCTCTCCCCCATAGCCTCCCTACTCCGTTCTAGGGGCTACGTAATAGCTTAGCATCGCTCCCTGAAGGTACTCGAGCAATAGGTTGACGGGCATATCACTATCGACCTTAACCCTAACTCTATCAGATAGTTTTATCGGTTGCTTAAGGTATGAGAAGTACTCCATACCGAAACTAACGCTAAAGCCCGGCGACTCCACTTTCGCCTCCTCTAAAGTCCCTCCGTCAAGGGTTAGCTCGACCTCAGCCTCTCCCAAGTCGCTTATGGACT
>JAMOVB010000156.1 GCA_027061705.1 Desulfurococcales archaeon | reverse complement strand
TACTATGGAGAGCCTACCGCTCGAGACGTTATAGTATAGGGTCTCAGGCCCCCACGGTATTAGTAGGGCGGCGCCCGACGAGTATGCAAGACTCTTCAACCTCAGCACCACGTGCTGCTTACCGCTTGACACGTAGTCGGGCGACGGGACTATGTTGTACCCCATGAACGCGACGCGCACGTAGAGCTTGAAGTTGCTTGGCAGGGCGTCCAGCCCGTCACCTATCACTAGAGTGCCTTGAGGCCCACCGACAATGACGCCTGCCGCCCTACCGGCGCAGCTTGGATTAGCGAAAAACTTAACCACGGGGTACGGTACGGTGTCGTTAAGCCTGTCGACGACTGATATCTCTACGGTCTCCGTATTCCACTTGAAGCCCGTAGCTATGGTCGCGTTTTCGAACGACGACACGAACGCAGGCATTAGCGGCATCCCGACATAGAGTATTAGTGAGGCCGCTATCAGGAAGGCCCCAACACCCTTACCTATCCTGAAGGGCAGTGAGTATAGTAGAATCCCTATGGCGGTTAACTTGCTCCTGTATAGGTAGATGAAGGAGGATATCATGAAGATAGCTCTGAGAGCTGAGAACGACGTCGCTATGAAGGATGCCGCCATCTTCAGCGGTGATGAGAGGTAGGAGTAGTCCGTAGTCTTAACAAATGTGGCGGCGTAGGAGAGACCTGCAAAGACCCCTGCTAGGGCCGCGGTCCTGCCGCTTAACCAAGCGTAGAATGAGGGCCAGTCCGCACCGATTACGTGGAGTAACTTGTTACCCAGGAATATTATGAGTGATGCCGAGGATGCGAGCACTACCGCCGCGATGGCGTCCGCTATCAGCCTAGGGCCCCACTTCTTAACACCTTTATAGGGTACTGGAAGGGCGAGTATGGCGACGCCTATCACGTACGTTAGCATGCTGATGTCGACAGCAAGCATCAGTATGTTCATGAAGCCCACCAGCTACTGGCGGCTCAAGGCTTGGGGGGAGGGGGGAGCGGGTGATATACGCTTGAGGTGAGGTAGGATATCAGGGCAAATATCGAGGACCCTATAGCGAGCCAGAAGGCAGCCATGACTGCGTCCTCCACGAGCGACTGCCCAGCCCTCTTAACCCTATGGATGGGTACTGGAGACCCCCTAACGGCCCAGCCGACCGCCCAGGAAACCAGGAATAGTGCCCAAGCCACCGCCATTACCTGCACGGTCAGGTTCCTAACGAACGTCACTATGTCCATCTGGTCCACCCACATATTAGGGAAGCTTAAAAAGTGTGCTTAACCCAAGTCATTAGGCTTGAGGTATGCGTAGGTGGGGCGTTAAGCTCAGTCTTTACTGGTGCCCTAACTGCAACGTGCCTCTCAGGCAGCGCGTGTGCGGCAGGTGCGGTGGCGAGGGTGTTGAAGTAAGTGTTTCGGAGCCAGGGGATATCAGGCCTGCGTTCGAGGGAGATCTTAACCTTGTGAGGGAGTCGCTGGTTAATGAGTTCGGTAGCGACGCGCTGTACAGTGAGTTAATAGTTGAGGGTGCCGTGTACCTCAACAAGACACCGCATATAGACGACATGCGTGAGGTCATATCGGGAAGCGCCATAGTTGGCAGGCTTTACTTCGACCCGTCGACCCTCACGTGGAGGTGGAGGCTTAACAGGCTCAGCGCGCCAATAGCTGCCGAGCACGGGCTGATTAAGGTCTTCAAATGCAAGAACGTGAGGCCGTTAATGGATCTCGGCCCAGGCGGCAGGGACGGCGAGCAGGCGCTGGTGACGGACCTCTCAGGAAGGCCGGTGGCGCTGGCCGTTACCCGCAGGGGGAGGTTTAGAGTGCAGAGCGTGTTTAAGGAGCCGTTAGGAAGCATAGTGAGGGTCCCATCGTCCTTCGCCAGGTTTGCCGAGTGCAACGACTTCTGGCTGAGGTCCAGGCTTTCGAAGTCGATTAAGAGCCTAACCATAATGCATGAGAGAACGGGCTTGAGGCCGGTCGTATCCTACTCGGGCGGCAAGGATTCGCTAGTAGCGCTACACCTCGCTCTGAGGGCGGGTCTCGAGCCAGATATGCTCTTCAATGATACGGGCATAGAGCTCCCGCAAACCATAGCGAATGTTGAGGAGGTTTCAAGAAAGTTTGGGCTTGAGCTGGTTCTCGCCTCGGCTGGCGAGCTTTTCTGGAAGTCGGTCGGGACTTTCGGCCCGCCCGCACGTGAGTATAGATGGTGCTGTAAGGTCGTTAAGCTGGGCCCGATAGCTAGGATCTATAAGAGTAGGTACCCTGACGGACTGCTCGCTATAATAGGTCAGCGCGCCTACGAATCCGTCGATAGGTCACGCTCCGGGTACGTATGGCGGAATAGGTGGCTACCCTCAGCCCTGAACATAGCTCCCCTGCAGGAGTGGGATCAGCTTACGGTCTGGGCGTACATACTGATGAATAACCTACCAGTAAATGAACTCTACTTCAGAGGTTTCGAACGCCTTGGCTGCTACCTATGCCCGGCAGGTAATCTAGCAGAATATAGCCTGGTTGAGAGGGAGTACCCGGAGCTCTGGGGTAGGTGGGTTGAATTCCTCGAACGCTGGAGGCTCAGACTTGGGGAGAGTGAGGAGTGGGTTAAGTACCATCTGTGGCGCTGGCTCAGCCCGCTAGCCCAGGGTAGGAGGAGGCTTGAGCTCTGGCTAGGTATGAAGAGACCGTCGGACTGGCGTGAGACATACTCTAAGTACTCCGGCATAGAGGCCTCAGCCGAAACTGCTGAAAGCACGTCTAAGGTGAGGGTTAGTGTGAGCCAACGCTGCAGCCGCCGCATAGACTTGAGAGTTGCTGGGGAGTACGCATGTGTTCTAGGCCTAAGCCGTTGGGAAGGAGATGACGGCACGGTAGTCCTTAAGGGGGGTCGGGCGTCATACACCATAAGCCGGTACGCTGTAGAGGCGCAGGGAGGCGATTCACCGAGCAAGTTGCTGGATGGTTGCATGGATATAGTTAAGCTAGCAGTCAGAGCTTCCCTGTGTTGCTCCTGCGGCATGTGCGAGACCTGGTGCCCCACCAGAGCAATTAGCGTGAGCGACGGAATACCCTCAGTCGACCACCGCAGGTGCATTGGGTGTGGAGCCTGCCTTGAGGTATGCCCCCTCTCCGCAGTATTTACTGAGCGGCTAATAGTCCCGCAGATAATAAATAACCCACGTGGCAGGTCAAGAAAGCGCTCATCAGTAGTACTCGAGCTTGAGCGTCTTAGGAGAGCCCGCACGTTAAGAAATTCTGCTACCAGCGAGCGTGAGGCGAACCTTGGGGGGATCTCCGCTTTCTTTGAAAGCGTCAGCTAGTGGTCCTCACACCATCCCCCGGAAACGCGGGGTCGCTAGGACACCACTCATCATCCGCTAGGCATCCCCCGACCCACACTCATAACTAACTCGTGGACGGCCTTAAGCAATTCATCCTTAGCTTCGGCAACGCTCTCTAAATCAAGCGATAAGCCGCTGATCACTACACACGCGAGGCTGCAGGCACCGCCCGCGCGTACCATCACCACAGCACTAGCGCGTTGCCCGCCAACGCTTAAGCATGCCCTCCGGATTCGGTAATTCAGTATGGACTCGATGATTTCGGGGGCTGAGAGAAGAGCGTCAACGCATATGTAGGTGCCTAACCCATCACCAGTCAGTATTAGGTCAGCCAGCCCGCCACAGTAACTCACCACGAGCAACTCGGGCAACAGACACTACCTTATTGAAAACCGCGCTAAATGTAAAAACCTAATCACTTCACAACCTTCTCAATATTGCCCAAGGCCTCCCGCAGGCCACCCTCGTAATCTAGCTTGCCCCTACTATCAAGCACCGGCTGCGTTAACACTTTAACAACGCTCCCGTCGTCAAGCTCAGCCAGTAGCTGCGGTAGCCACGTAAGTCCTAGATCGTCGGTCTCGCCGTACTTACTCAAGTATATGTAGTCCTCCTCCCTAACCTCAAGCTCAGCCCCTACGCGCTTAGCTACCTCCTCAGCTATCTTAGTGAAGTACTTGTGCAGCGGGTGGCCCTTACTAGTTACGAGCACTAACTTTCTCACAGCAGCCATTCAGCGAACACCGTCTAAGGTTGCGAACCAGGTTTATAAGCTGAGGGGATTCCAGCCGGTAGCTATCATCACCTGGTATCAGTTCCCGGATTCTTCGACATCCTCCCCATCACTATGGGCGGGTTGGGATTTTATAAATCGTTAAGGGCTTATTTTCCCTTAGGGTTGCGAGCCCGCATACTTGATAGTTAGGTAGTGGGTGCTGCAGAGTGCTTACGAAATTACGCAGCGCGGTTAAGCCGCTTGCTGAGGCCGTGGGTAGGGCGTTAGGTAGGGCCGGCATAAGCCCTAACGCCCTAACGTACACGGGTTTAGGGCTCTCCATACTGACGCCCGTAGCTGCATACGTTGCCAGCCTCTGGACGGCGTTCGCACTGCTTGTAGCTTCGTCATTCTTTGACTTCCTTGACGGGGCAGTCGCGAAGACCATGGGGCTAAAGAGCAGGAAGGGCGCGTTCCTTGACTCCTTCAGCGACCGCGTTGCCGACGCCGCGTACATACTCACCCTTAAGATAGCGGGCGTCGGGTGGTTACCAACATTCCTCTTCCTGATAACGTCGTTCCTCATAAGCTACGCTAGGGCTCGTGGAGAGGCGCTAGGCCTTAAGATGGAGGGCGTCGGAATTATGGAGCGCGGTGATAGGCTAATAGCTATGGCTGCGGCCCTCCTCATAGCATGCCTAGGCTTCGTAAGGATCTCCGAGTACATTGTGTGGGCGTCAGTAGCGCTATGCGTAGTAACCGTTATCCACAGGTTCGCATACATTATAAGTGGTGCTGAGGGATGAGCGGGCGTGGTGCTTGGATGTACACCCTCGGCAATGAGGTGGTTCAGGGACGTGTAATCAATACGAACGCCGCCTACTTAGGTCGGAGGCTTATGCTCTTAGGATTCGATGTTAGGGGGAATATCTCGCTCGTCGATGATGTTGAGCTGATATCCGAGTTCATCAAGTACGTGTTAAATCACCATAAGCCTAGAGTCATAGTTACTTCCGGCGGGCTGGGCCCAACGTACGACGACAGGACGCTGGAGGCGGTAGCGAAAGCCGCTGGCGTGGGGCTTAAGCTCAATGAGGAGGCGTTAAGGATGATTAAAGAGAAGTATGCTGAGCGTAGCATGGAGTTAACCGAGGACCGCGTTAAGATGGCCTACCTACCTGAGGGCGCTGAACCTATTCCAAACCCCGTAGGGACGGCTCCCGGCAGCTGGTTAGTCGTTGGCGAAACTGTCATAATATCACTACCCGGCGTTCCAAGAGAGCTTGAGGCAATGTGGGAGGGGTGGGTTGAGCCCAGACTTAGGGAGATGAACCCAGGCGTTCACCTGA